>DAIOWG010000104.1:0-9300 GCA_036758645.1 Dokdonella sp.
GGCCAGCGCCAGCAGCGTCTTGCCGGTGCCGGCGGTGCCGAGCAGGGTCACGAAGTCGATTTCCGGATCCATCAGCGCATTCAAGGCGAAGTTCTGCTCGCGGTTGCGCGCCTGGATGCCCCACACCGAATGCGATGCGCCGCTGCGGTAGTCATCGACGATCTGCAGCACGGCCTTCGCGCCGTCCAGTTGCAGCACGCGCAGCTCGACCTCGTCGTCTCCCGGCAGGTAGAGGTTCTGGTTCGGATGCCAATCCTCGTCCTTGCGCCGCTTGACTTCGTAATAGGTGCGCCCGCGCTCGGACCAGGAGCGCAATTCCGCGTGGCGCTCCCAGAAGTTCGCGGGCAGTTCGGCCAGTCCGTTGTACAGCAGGCTGAAGTCGTCGAGCGCGCGGTCGTTCTCGTAGTCCTCGGCCGTGATCCCGAAGATCTTCGCCTTGATCCTGAGGTTGATGTCCTTGGTGACGAGCACCACCGCTTCTCGCGGGCGCGATTCGCGCAGCATCACGACCGACGCGAGGATCAGGTTGTCGGGCAGCGTGCGCACCGAGCGCTTGTCGGCCACGACGTGCTCGGTGGTCTGGAAATAGAGCCGCCCGGCCTTCGCGCGGCGATCCAGTTGCAGGCCCTGCGGCATGCGCAGTTCGATGCCTTTTTCGATCGGATGGCCGTTGCCGGCCAGCATCAGCTCGTTGAGGAAACGACTGACCTGGCGCGCGTTGCGCGAGGTCTCCGAGGTACCCTTCTTGGCAGCGTCGAGTTCCTCGAGCACGGTCATCGGGATGAACACGTCGTGTTCCTCGAAACGGAACAGCGCGGTCGGATCGTGCATCAGCACATTGGTGTCGAGTACGTAGATGCGCCTGCCTCGGGTCATGCGGGGCTCTCGCGTAGGGGAAGGGGGAAGAACATGCAGCTGCAAGGACTTGCGCACGATCGATCGCGCGCGGCGGCGGGCGCGATGGCGATCACCGCTGCGACAGCCGCTCCAGCACGGCGGCGACGTGGCCCGGCACCCTGACGCCGCGCCATTCGGCGATCAGCACGCGGTCCGGATCGATCAGGAACGTGCTGCGGATCACGCCGATGTGGCGTCGGCCGTAAAGCACTTTTTCGCCGAGCACGCCGAACGCGTTGCACCACGCCTCGTCGGTGTCCGCGACGAGCGCGAACGGCAACGCGTGCTTGTCGCGGAATCGCGCATGCGAAGCGACGCCGTCGCGCGACACGCCGACGACCTCGCAACGGCGCTTGCGGAACTGCGGGTACGCATCGCGGAAACCTTGCGCCTCGCTGGTGCAGCCGGCGGTCGCATCCTTCGGGTAGAAGTAGACGACCACCGATTGCCCGCGCAGGTCCGCCAGGTTCAGCGTGCTGCCGTCGTGCAGGACGCCTTCGAGTTGCGGGACCTGTTCGCCGATCGCTGGCATCAGAATTTCATCGGATCCATGATCGCGTCGAGGTTGAGCCCGTCGCAGAACTCCAGGAAATCGTCGCGCAGTGCAGCGATGTGCGTGGTCGTCGGGATGCCGATGGTGATCTGCGCCGAGAACATGTCCGCCCCGGTCTGCATCGCGCGATAGCGCGACGAGTGCAGCTGTTCGATCGTGATGTTCTGGTGCGCGAAGAAGTCCGCGAGCTGGAACAGCACGCCGGGCTTGTCGGCTGCGATCACCTCGACCACGTACGGAATCAGGTTCGACTGCTGCTGGCGCGCGCCGGTCCGGAAATGCGCGAGGCGCATGTCTCCATCGCGGTCGAGCCGTGCAAGCGCGTTCTCGAGTTTGGCGATCGCGTCCCACGCGCCCTGTGCGAGCGCGAGCACCGTGAGCTCGTTGCCGAGCGTCGCCACGCGTGCTTCGGCGAGGTTGCAACCGCAGTCGGAAATGCGTCGGCTGATCGCGAGCAGCGGCGAGTGCGTCGGCGAGCCGAACGCGCTGATCAGCAGGTAGTTCTCGTTCGAGGAAGGGCGGGTGGCGGCCGGATCGCCGGTGACCTGCTTTCCTGCCTGTTTCACGGTTGCCACGTTCTCGCCGAAGTGGGCACCGTCGCGGTGCGATCGCGGCCCAGAATACTTGCGCGCCCGGGGGGTAGCAAGCCGCGCCGGAACGCGCCCGCGCCGGCGTGGACGCCGCGCGAGGCCGGGCAGTACCATCACCGGTTCCGCATCCGACGCCCTGGCTTCGCCGTGGACCTTTCAGGCAGCATCTGCGCACTCGCGACACCGTTCCTCGCGCGCAGCGACGCGATCGACTTCGACGCATTCGCGCGCCTCGTCGACCACCAGGTTGTCGGCGGAACGCGCGCGCTGGTGGTCGCGGGCTCGACCGGCGAAGCCGCCGCGCTCGACGAGCACGAGTATGTCGCGCTGCTCGAGGCCGCGGTCGAGCGCGCGCGTGGTCGCGTGCCGCTGCTGGCCGGCAGCGGACTGTCCTCGACACGGCGCACGATCGCGCAGACACGACGCGCGGCCGCCGCCGGCATCGATGTCGCGCTGGTGGTCGCGCCGGCGTACGTGCGACCCACGCAGGAAGGTCTGTATCGGCACTACTGCGAAGTCGCCGACCACGGCGGTCTGCCGGTGATGCTCTACAACGTCCCGTCGCGCACCGCCTGCGACCTGCTGCCGGAAACGGTCGCGCGCCTGCGCGGGCACGGCAACATCATCGGCATCAAGGAAGCCGTCGCAGAACCCGCGCGCATGCAGGCGCTGCTCGAGCTGCGCGACACGGCCTTTCGCGTGCATTCGGGCGACGACGCCACCGCGATGCGCGCGATGCTCGCGGGCGCCGATGGCGTCATCTCGGTCGCGGCGAACGTCGCGCCCGCGCTGTTCGCCTCGATGTGCGAGGCGGCACGCGCGCACGACGAGGTGACCGCCTGCGCGCTCGATCGCAGACTGCAGCCGCTGTACGCGCTGCTCGGCGTGGAACCGAATCCGATACCCGTGAAGTGGTGCCTGTCGCTGCTCGGTTTCGGCGCCGCCGGACTGCGATTGCCCCTGCTCGAGCTGTCTGCGCCGTACCGCGCCGAGGCCGCGAGGGTACTCGCCGAGCTCGGCCTCGGCTGAACACGACGCGTGGCGCCGGTGCCGGGCGGTGCACGTGGGCCTGCTAGACTAGCCGCCCCTTCCTCCAGCCCGATGACAGGATGAACTTCGTGAGAAGGACCACTGCCGCGTTGCCGGTCATGTTGCTCGCCGCCGCGCTGCTCGGCGGCTGCGGATTTTTCAGTCGCCACCTCGACCGCCAGGACGATTCCTACAAGCAGTCGGCGCAGTCGCGCCCGCTCGAGGTGCCGCCCGACCTCGACAGCCCCGCCAGCAATGCAGCGCTGACGATCCCGGACGCGCGCCCGACGGCGGCAGCGCCGGCTTCCGCTTCGCCTCCCGCTGCCGGCTCGCCGCCCGCGATGTCGGCTTCCCCGGCACCGGGCAGCGCGCCGCCGAGCGCGGCGGCCTCGCCTGGCGTGGTGCCGACCGGCGATGGGCTGCTGGTGTCCGACTCGCTCGAGAGCACGTACCGGCGCGTCGGTCTCGCGCTCGAGCGCTCGGGTGCGGCGCGCGTGCTCGGCAGCGACGCTGCAGCGTATTCCTACGAGGTCGAAACCTCCGGCCAGACTACGATCAAGCCGGGCTGGTTCAAGCGGGCGGTCACGCTCGGGCGCGCGGGCAACAAGGTGACCTCGCAGGTGCGACTCGGGGTGACCGTCGAAGAAACTGCGCAGGGCAGTCGCGTCAGGGTCGGCGGCGGCAGCGACGATGCGTCTCGCGACGCAGCGCAGGCGCTGCTGCAGGTCCTGCGCGAGCGACTTTCCTGAGATCAAGCGGACCGCGCGATCGCGCGGTCCGCGGCGCGGCATCCGGCGCAGTCAGCGCTCGAGCAGCGGGAGCTTGCCGGGCTTGCCGTCCCATTCCTTCGCGTCGGGCGGCGCATCGATGCGTTCGGTCAGCACCGGCCAGACCTTGGACAGCTCGGCATTGAGCGCGAGGAACGACTCCTGACCGGCCGGCACGTCGTCCTCCGGGAAGATCGCGACTGCGGGGCACTCAGGTTCGCACAGCGTGCAGTCGATGCATTCCTCGGGATCGATCACGAGGAAGTTCGGACCTGCATGGAAGCAATCGACCGGGCAGACCTCGACGCAATCGGTGTACTTGCACTTGATGCAATTCTCGGTGACGACGAAGGTCATGCGCGTACTCGGGTCGGGAATGGCGCTCCCTACGAGGTTCGAACTCGTGTTCCCGCCTTGAGAGGGCGGTGTCCTGGACCACTAGACGAAGGGAGCGCGGGTATCGGAACTGCCCGGTCGCGTAGTATAACGAATACGTAACGCGGGGCAAATTTCCGAGGAGCTGCAGCGGCGGATGAATCCGGAACGAATCGTACAGGAAGCGCCGGGCAACGGCGGCTTCCACGTGATCCCGCGCGCGCAACACGCGATCTCCCGCAAGAGCATCTCCTCCGGCGCCCTGCGCGTGCTGTATCGGCTGCACGAGGCCGGTTTCCGCGCCTGCCTCGTCGGCGGCGCGGTGCGAGACCTGCTGCTCGGCGGCAGTCCCAAGGACTTCGACATCGCGACCAATGCCACGCCGGAAGAGGTGCGCGCGCTGTTCCGCAACTGCCGGCTCATCGGCCGCCGCTTCCGCCTCGCGCACGTGGTGTTCGGGCGCGAGATCGTCGAGGTCGCCACGTTCCGCGGCAGCGCCGACGACGGCAGCGGCGACCGCCACCTCGTCGACGGCCGGCTGGTGCGCGACAACGTCTACGGATCGATCGAGGAAGACGCGATCCGGCGCGATTTCACGGTCAATGCGCTGTACTACGACATCGCCGACTTCAGCGTGCTCGACGCGGTCGGCGGCATGCGCGACCTCGAGCAACGCGTGCTGCGCCTGATCGGCGATCCCGAGTTGCGCTATCGCGAGGATCCCGTGCGCATGCTGCGCGCCGCGCGCCTCGCCGCCAAGCTCGATTTCACGATCGCCACCGAAACCGCCGTGCCGTTCGCGACGCTCGGGCCGCTGCTGTCGGATGCACCGCCCGCGCGACTGTTCGATGAATCGCTCAAGCTGTTCCTCGGCGGCTACGGCCTCGCGAGCTTCCGCGCGCTCGAGCACTACGGTCTGCTCCACCACGTGTTTCCGGCGACCGCCGCCGCGCTCACCGGGGGTGCGCCGGATTTTCGCCGTCTCGCGGAGAACACGCTCGCGAACACGGACGCGCGCGTACGCGAGGACAAGCCGGTGACGCCGGCCTTCCTGTTCGCGGCGCTGCTGTGGGAGCCGGTCCGCCGCCTCGCGCAGGAGGCGATCGACGGCGGCACCGAGGCGTCGCTCGCATGGCAGAACGCGGCTGCGCACGTGCTGCACGATCAGGCGCAGCGTGTCGCGATACCGCGCCGCTTCGCGCTCGTGATCGAGGAAATCTGGGCGATGCAGCCGCGCTTCCACCAGCGCACGCGCAAGCGTGCGTTCCGCCTGCTCGAACACCCGCGCTTCCGCGCCGCCTACGATTTCCTCGTGCTCCGCTCGGGGGAGTCGGACGAACTCGCCGAACTCGCACGCTGGTGGACCGAAGCGCAGGCCCTCGGCCACGACGAACTCGCCGAACGGCTCGCGGCGCTGCCCGCGCCGGCTGCGGACGAGGCGCCGCCGGCACCGAAGCGCAAGCGCGCGCGTCGCCGCCGCGGCAAGCGCCGTGGCGCGGGGCAGGACGCACCGCCGCAGGCCGGCGACGCGACCGATTGACGAGCGACACGTCGGTGCTCGCGTACGTCGGCCTCGGTGGCAACCTCGGTGACGCACGCGCGCGCATCCTCGAGGCATTCAGCGCACTCGCGCGGATTCCGCAGACGCGCCTGCTGCGCCGCTCGCGCCTGTACCGCACGCGTCCCTGGGGCATCGCGGGGCAGCCCGACTTCGTCAATGCCGCGGCCGAGCTCGACACCCGACTCGCACCACGCGAGCTGCTCGATGCGCTGCTCGAGATCGAACGCGCGCACGGGCGCGTGCGCGACGCCGATCGATGGGGGCCGCGCACGCTCGACCTCGACCTGCTGGCCTGCGGCGACCTGCGCGTCGACGAACCCGGCCTGGCCCTTCCGCACCCGCGCATCGGCGAACGCGCGTTCGTGCTGCTGCCGCTGGCCGAGCTCGCGCCGCAGTTGCGGCTCGGCGACGCGGGCAGCGTGCGCGAGCTGCTGGCGCGCGTCGACAGCGCGGGCTGCGCCTTGCTCGATGACTGAACATCCCGCTTCGCGCGCTTGAGCCCGATCGCGCGCAAGGGGAATAATGGTCGCCTCGCCGAGGCCGGACCGAACGATGTACGCGAATGCCCCGACTGCACCGGTGACCGTTCCGGCATTGCATGCACTCAAGCGTGATGCGCAGCGCATCGTCGCGGTGACCGCCTACGATGCGAGCATGGCGGCGTCGGTCGATGAAGCCGGCGTCGACCTGGTGCTGGTCGGCGACTCGCTCGGGATGGTGGTGCAGGGTCATGCGAGCACGCTGCCGGTCAGCGTCGACGCGATCGTCTATCACACCGCCTGTGTCGCGCGCGGGCTGCGGCGCGCGTTGCTGGTCGCCGATCTCCCGTTCATGTCGTTCCGCGATCCGGCGACCGCGCTCGCGAATGCGGGGCGGCTGCTCGCCGAAGGTGGCGCTGCGATGGTCAAGCTCGAGGGCGCGGACTGGGTCTGCGACGTGATCGCGGCGCTCAAGCGTCACGAAGTGCCGGTGTGCGCCCACATCGGGCTCACGCCGCAGTCGGTGCACCGGATCGGTGGCTACCGCGTGCAGGGCCGGGACGACGCGACTGCGCGGCGCCTGCGCGCGGACGCGCGCGCGGTGCAGGATGCCGGCGCCGACCTGCTCGTGCTCGAGTGCGTGCCGGCCGCGCTCGCCGCGGAGATCACGAGTGACCTCGCGATCCCCACGATCGGCATCGGTGCGGGCGTCGACTGCGACGGACAGGTGCTCGTGATCCAGGACCTGCTCGGGATGGGCAGTGGCAAGCGACCGCGATTCACGCACGACTTCCTCGCCGGCACGAGCTCGATCGTCGGCGCGGTGGCCGAATACGCGCGCGCGGTGCGCGCGCGCGAATTCCCCGGTCCGGCGCACAGCTACTGATGATCACGCTGCGCAGTGCCGACGAGCTGCGGGCGCATGTGGCGGGCCTCGTGCGCGAGGGGCACCGCATCGGCTTCGTGCCGACCATGGGCAACCTGCACGCGGGCCACCATTCGCTGGTGCAGATCGCGCGCGCGCGGTGCGACGCCGTGATCGCGAGCGTGTTCGTGAACCCGACGCAGTTCGGTCCGAACGAGGACTTTGCGCGCTACCCGCGTACCCCCGACGCCGATGCCGAAGGCCTCGCCGCGCACGGCTGCGACGTGCTGTTCCTGCCGCCGGTCGAGGCGCTGTATCCGAATGGCGCGCGCGAGAGCGTCAAGGTCGTGGTGCCGGCACTTCCCGACCAGCTCGAGGGCGCGATCCGGCCCGGGCACTTCGACGGCGTCGCGACCGTCGTTGCAAAACTCTTCAACCTCGTGCAGCCGCGAATCGCGGTGTTCGGACGCAAGGATTACCAGCAGTTGCTGGTGATCCGGCGCCTCGTGCAGGACATGGGCTACCCGATCGAGATCATCGGCGCGCCGATCGTGCGCGAACCGGACGGCCTCGCGATGAGCTCGCGCAACCAGTATCTCGACGCAGGCGAGCGCAAGCGCGCGCTCGCGATCCACGCGACCCTGCAGTGGATGCGGGAGCAGGCGTGCGCGGGCTCCGATGCCGCGACCGTGGAGGCAGGCGCGCGCGACCGCCTCGAAGCGGCGGGACTCGAGCCCGATTACGCGGTGTTGCGCCGCGCAGACGACCTCGGCCCGGCCGCGGGCACCCCGCTGCAGGACCTCGTGGCGCTGGTGGCGGCACGGGCCGGCAGCACGCGCCTGATCGACAACCTCGAGCTCGCCGAATGAGTCGCGAGTACGTCCAGGGCGGGATTCGATACGCGTAGCTTTTTTGTTCCGGGCTGTGGTATTCTCCCAACTGTCTGGTGGATTTGCGCAACGCATGTTGCGTGTCCCGAGGACAGCAGGGCGCATTGAAGGTAATCGTCACTCCGATTGAAACCCTCGCCGCGGCAATCGCGCGAGGGTTTTTTTTTGCGCCATTGCCGGAATCCCGGCGCGCGCCGCGCGCCATGCTGCGCATGCACAAGCATTGATATACTGACGCCACCCGCGCGTGTTGCGCGCGCGCAACAGACTTCGGGACGATGACGATGCATCTCAACATGCTGAAGGCGAAGATCCATCGCGCCAGCGTGACCCACGCCGAGCTCCACTACGAGGGCTCCTGCGCGATCGACGGCAACCTGCTGGACGCGTCGGGCATCCGCGAGTACGAGCAGATCCACATCTACAACGTCAACAACGGCGAGCGCTTTTCGACCTATGCGATCCGGGCCGACGAAGGCTCGGGCGTGATCTCGATCAACGGCGCCGCCGCGCATCGCGCGCAGCCGGGCGACATCATCATCATCTGCGCATACGGCGGCTACAGCGAGGCCGAAGTGGAACAGCACACCCCGGTGCTCGTCTACGTCGACCGCGCCAACGCGATCAGCCATACGAACCGCTCGATCCCGAAGCAGGCGGCGTGACCTCGAGCGACGGACGCGCGTTCGGCTGCGCGCCCGTTGCGCCTTGATCCACGTCGCGGCTCAGCCTGCAGCATCCGAGCCCGGGTCGCCTTGCGCATGCTGCGCGAGCGCCCATGCGACGTGTTCGCGCACGAGCGCGCTCGGGTCGTCCGCGCGCGAGCGCAACGCGGCGATGACATCGGGCGTCGACGGCGCATTGCCGAGCGCGACCGCGAGATTGCGCGACCACCCTTCGTAGCCCGCACGGCGTATCGCCATGCCTTCGGTGCGCGCGAGGAAACCGGCTTCGTCCCACGCGAACAGCTCGACCAGCGAAGCGGCATCGAGCCCGTGGCGTGGCAGGAAATCCGCTTCCGGCGTCGGTTGCGCGAACTTGTTCCACGGGCACACGAGCTGGCAGTCGTCGCAGCCGAACACGCGGTTGCCGATCGCGCGGCGCAGTGGTTCGGGTATCGCCCCGCGTGATTCGATCGTCAGGTACGAGATGCAGCGACGCGCGTCGAGGCGATAGGGCGCGATGATCGCCTGCGTCGGGCACACCTCGATGCAGCGCGTGCAGGTGCCGCAGTGCGCGCTCACCGGCGCGTCGATCGGCAACGGGAGATCGGTGTAGATCTCGCCGAGGAAGA
>DAIOWG010000105.1:0-9299 GCA_036758645.1 Dokdonella sp.
GGCGATGCGGTGGAAGCCGCGGCGCCCGTAGAGGCGTTGCGCCGCGAGGTTGTCGCGGCGCACTTCGAGGCGCAGGCGGTTGCAGCGGCGGCGGCGCGCGACGCGTTCGACCGCTTCGAGCAGGCGCGCGCCGAGTCCGCGACCGCGCTCGTGCTCGGACACGGCGATCGAATAGAGCCGCGCGACGCGACTGCCGCTGCGGAAGAACACCACCGCGGCGCCCGCGACGCGCCGCCCCTGCACCCCGACCAGCACCCAGGCGCTCGCGCTGTGCAGGTGGTGGCGCCACTGGCGCAGGCTCAGGCGATCGCCCGCGAAGCTCGCATTCTCGAGTTCGACCAGCGCCGCGAGATCGGCGGGCGAGGCGCGCCGCACGAGCAGGCTCTCGCTCGCGGCGGTTGCAAGGGTGGGTTCGGGCGCGGGCACGGCCGCGCAGCGTAGGTCCTCGCGGCACGCACGGCAACGGCACGCGCACGCGCCGTTCACATCGGCTTCATGCGCGCGCGACGCCCTGCCAGAATGCGCGCGAACGTGGCAGACTCCGCCGCCACGCCATGCAAGCGCTCCCCTTCCATCCGACCATCCGACGCGCCCGCACGACCACGTCGCGCTTCATCGACGGTGGCCGCGCATGAGCCGCCTGCTGATCGTCGTCGAGAAGGCCTCGGACTGGGGTTCGTACTACCCGTCCGACAACGTCGTCACCGCGCAGGACTACCTCAAGGAGCCGATCGGCAACGAGGACGAGCGCACGCAGGTCATCAACCTGTGCCGCAGCTACAAGTACCTCGGCACCGGCTATTACGTGTCGCTGCTCGCCGAGGCACGCGGGCACAAGGTGATCCCGTCGGTGCGCGCGATCAACGACCTGCGCCGGCGCTCGCTGTATGGCCTCGACATCGAGGACCTCAACGCGCGCCTCGGCAATTTCCTGCCGGCCGGCGGGCGCGACACCACCGACCTCGGCATCCTCGTCTATTTCGGCGAGACCTCCTATCCGTCGCTCGAGGACCTCGCGCGGCAGGTATTCGAACTGTTCCCGTGCCCGATCCTGCGCATCGAGTTCGAGCGCGAGCGCGTCTGGCAGATCGCCGCGATCAAGCCGACCGGGCTGCATACGCTCTCCGACGAACAGGAGGACGCGTTCGCGCAGTCGCTCGACAAGTTCTCCAAGAAGCTCTGGCGCAAGCCGCGCGCGCGCCGAAAGTTCCGCTTCGACCTCGCGATGCTGGCGGACCCGGCCGACCCGATGCCGCCGTCGAACAAGCGCGCGCTCAAGGCGTTCGTCGAGGCCGGTGCCGAGCTCGGCATCGAGGTCGACCCGATCGCGAAGAACGACTACAGCCGGCTCGCCGAGTACGACGGCCTGTTCATCCGCGAGACGACGGCACTCGACAACCACACCTACCGCTTCGCGAACAAGGCGGAGAAGGAAGACATGGTCGTCATCGACGACCCGGGTTCGATCCTGAAGTGCACCAACAAGATCTACCTGCACGATCTCATGAAGTCGCGCAAGTTGCCGACGCCGCGCACCGAGATCCTCTATCGCGACGACGCGAAGAAGCTCGCCGGGCTGCCGGAACTCCTCGGCTTCCCGATCGTGCTGAAGATCCCCGACGGCTCGTTCTCGCGCGGCATCGTGAAGGTCGAGGACGCCGCGCAGCTGCGCAAGGCGGCCGACGACCTGTTCCAGCACACCGCCCTCGTGCTCGCGCAGGAATTCATGTTCACCGAGTTCGACTGGCGCATCGGCATCCTCAACCGCGAGCCGCTGTATGCGTGCAAGTACTACATGTCGCGCGGGCACTGGCAGATCTACAACCACGGCGCCAAGGGCACCGCGAAGTCGGGCGGCTTCGAGACGCTGCCGGTGCGCTCGGTGCCCGCCGAGGTGCTCAAGCTCGCGCTGAAGGCGACCGCGCCGATCGGCGACGGCCTCTACGGGGTGGACCTCAAGCAGGCGGGCGAGCGCACCGCGATCATCGAGGTGAACGACAATCCCTCGATCGACGCCGGTGTCGAGGACGCCTATCTCGGCGACGACCTCTACCGGCGCATCATGGACGAGTTCCTGCGGCGCATGGAACGCAAGCGGCTCGGTTTGCGCGCCTGACCCGAGCGCAACGAAACAGACGTCGTATTCGTCTAGACTGCGCGCCCCTGCGCGTTCCCGACATGCGACGAATGACACGCTCGACGCTCGTTGCGGTCGCGATCCTCCTGTTGTCCGCCGCGGCCTTCATCGGCGTGCCCGCATGGCAACTGGTCGGTCTCGGCCCGTTCTCCTGGCACGTGGCGCAGCCCGCCGCCTGGCAGGGCGCGCTCGAAGGCGCGGCGGTCGCTGCGATCGCGGCGGCGGTGTTCGCGTTCGCGCCGCTCAACCGCTGGCTGCTCGTGTTGCCGGCGCTCGCATTCGCGTTGTACCTGCGCCGTCATGCGGTCGACATCCCGCTGTTGCTGGACCTCTTGTACATCGAGATCGTCGTCGGCCTCGGGGCATTCATTCGACGCAGGTTCGGACTGCCACCACCGGTCGATGCGGCGGACTACCTTCAGGCCTTCGCGCTCGGCTTCCTCGCATGGAGCCTGCTCGCCTGGAGCGCGTCGGTCTTCGGTGCCGGCTCGATCGGAGCGCTGCGCGCGCTGACGCTGCTGCTCGCGCTGCCGGCAGCATGCGGCGGCCATGCACCGTTCGTGCTCTACCTGTGGCGGCGTCTGCGCGCAGCCGCGCCGCTCGACCGTGCGTGGTACGCGTTGCTCGTGGCCTGGGTCGCGATCCTGTACGCGCGCAGCAAGGTCGCATTCGGCCACGACTCGCTCTGGTACGGGCTGCGCGCCGAGACCATGCTGGTGCCGGGCCCTTCGATCTTCGAGCCGCTCGGGCTGGTGTCGCCGGTGCACTATTTCCCGAAGCTCTATGAACTGTTCACGCTGCCGCTGGCTGGCATCGGCGACGCAAGCGTGCAGTCCGGCATCACGATCTGGCTCCATGGACTCGTGTTGATCGCCTGCGGCGTGCTCGCCGCGCGCCTCGGCCTGCCCGCGCGCGCGCGCGGGCCGGTGCTGTTGCTGGTCGCAACCCTGCCCGCCCTCGCGAACTCGACGACACCCAAGCCCGATGTCGCCGCATTGTTGTTCGTGCTGCTCGCGACGCTCGCCGCGAGCGCATTCGTGCGCACGTTCGCGTTGCGCGATGGCGCCTGGCTCGTGGCCTGCGGCGCGCTTGCCTGCCTCGCCAAGCTCACCGCGATCCCGTACGTCGGCGTGCTGGTGCTCGCGACGCTCGTCGCGGCGTGGCGCCTGCGCAGCCGCGCCGGTGCGGTCGCGGTCGATGCGCACGAGACCCGCGTCGCGGTCGCGGCCGGCGCCGCCGCGCTGGTGGTCGCCGCGTTGGTCACCGCGCGCACCTGGTGGCTCACCGGAATGCCGACGATCGGCCCCGACCCGTTGTTCACGCTCTGGACCCGGCTCGGATTCGAACTGGCCGAACCCGCGGGCACGCTCGACTGGACCTATCCTCAGGCGTGGAGCGACATCCCCGCACTCCTGCTCGACTGGTGGTTCCGCCCGCAGCGGATGCCGCACATCGTGGTCGGATGGACCGGCAACGTGTGGCTGTGGGCTGCGCTCGCCGCACTCGCGCTGCGGCTGACCGCGCGCACGGACGAGGCGCGGTCGCCTCGAGGCGACGTGCCGACGCGCTGGCTGCTGCTGGCGCTGGCGGCGACCGGTGCGGTGCTCGCGGTCGGCGTGCGTTATCACGCGCGCGGCAGCGACGGGAACTATTTCCTCCATGCATTGCTGCCCGCGATCCTGCTGTCGGCCACTGCACTGTTGCGCGCCGCGGCGTCGCGACCGCGCGTGCTCGTCGCGGCGCTCGCCTGCCTGCCGGCGTTCGCGGCGTTCCAGGCCGGCTACGCGTTCATCAGCGGTGGCTGGACCCCGGGCACGCGCGCGTTCGACGTCGAATTCGGACGCAACTGGAAGGGCTTGCGCACGCAGCGCCCCGGCGTGCTGGCCGCAGCCGGCCTCGGCGTGATCGGCGCGCGCCTGCAGGCGGAACCCGATGCAGCGCGCAGCGTCGGCTACGCGCGCGAGCCTGCGAGCTTCTGGCTGCCGGGGCGATTCGAGCACCTCGTGACGATCGGCTTCTCGCGTCCCGAATACCTGGCCGATCGCGACGCATTCATCGGCTTCCTGCGCGCGCAGTCGATCCGCTTCCTGATCCTGCCGTTGCCGGACGCGCGCGAACCCGATGACGAAGTCGCACCCGCGGTCCGCGCGGCCTGGCGCCTGCTCGCGGCGCAACCGACCGTCGAACGCATCGATGACCGCGACTACGCGATGCTCGACCTGCGCGGCTGGCTCGAGGCCGAGGCGGGCGACGTGCGCGCCGATACGCGCCGCGCGCCGCTGCGCTGAATCCGCGCGTGAGCGTGCAGGCGCCTCGCGACCTGCCCGCAAGCGCCGGCGAGCTGCCGACGCAGCAACCACGCGAGATTGAGCAAGGGCGCGCCGACCAGCCAGAACGGCAGCGTCGCGCCGAGTTCGAGGCGCGCGGGCGAAGTGGGCAGCAGCGCAAGCGCGAGGCTGCCGCAGGCGAGCCAGGCGAGCAGGCCGACCAACGCGAACGGTGCGTCGGGCTCCGCGGCGGACCGCGGTGCAGGCGCGCGTGGCACGGGTGCGGGCGCACGCGGCGAAGACGGCGGAACGAGGAGGTCGGCGACGAACATGGTGGGCTCCCGGAGTGGTCTGCACGCGACGTGCGGAGGCCGCGTCGCGTGTGTCCGGCCACGATGGCGCGCCCGCATCTCAGCGGCTGCGACCGCCTGCTGCGCGCGGTCGTGATCGGCGACGCATGCCATAATCGGCGCGTATCGATGGAGCACGCGTGGCATACCAGAGCCTCCTGCATGCCGGGCCGCGGACGACGATGACCCCGACCGGACTTCTGCGCATCGCGCGCGCAAAGCGGCGCGCTGCCGTCGCCTGCGCGGCCGGACCGCGATGACGCGCGCCAGCGACGCGCGCGGGCACGCGATCGCGCGCGTCGAATTGGAGAGCTTCGACCGTCAGTTCCGCGCCGCGTGCGAGGTGCAGCATCCCGACCGCTATCGCCTGCTCGATGCGCTGCGCGCCGACGAACCGCGCATCGCGCGCGGCGGTGGGGTGTCGTATGTCGCGGCCAGTTTCGGTGACGGTGCGACGACCCAGCACCTCGCGGCGTTCGATCGCCTGCTCGGTTTCGACGCGGACCACGGCCGCCTCGTGGTCGAAGCCGGCGCGCGCGTCGGCGACGTGCAGCGCTTCGCGCTCGCGCACGGCTGGTACCTGCCGGTGACACCGGGCCACCCGCGCGCGAGCATCGGCGGATGCATCGCCGCCGACGTGCACGGCAAGAACCCCGCGCGTGACGGCACGTTCCGCGCATGGGTGGAGTCGATCGCGCTGCATCGGCCCGGCCGCGGCATCCTGGTGGCCGACCGCACGCGCGAAGCGCGCCTGTTCGAAGCGAGCTTCGCGGGCTTCGGGCTCACCGGCACGATCGTGCACGCGACGCTGCGGCTCGCACGTCCACCCGCGGCACTGGTGCTGCGGCGCGTGCCGGTGGCGAGCCTGTCCGAAGCCGCGCGCGTGCTGCGCGAAGCGGGCAATGCGCCGGTGCTGTACGGATGGCACGACGGTCGTGCCACGCAGTTCGGCCGCGGCGTGATCCGCATCGGCCTCGCCAGTGAAGGCGGGCAAGCCGGCGGCGGACGTCCGCAGTCGCCCGCGCGCGACCTGCCCGAACGCATCGCGCCGCTGCCATTCACGCTCTGGAACCGCGCCGGCATCGCGCTCGCGAACGGCTGGCTGCGGCGGCGCTGGTGCCGTGCCGGGCAGGCGCCGCTCGCGCTCGTCGACGCGCTGTTCCCGCTCAACGATGCGCGCACTTATTTCGCGGGATACGGGCGCGCCGGCATGGTGGAAGCGCAGTGGCTGGTGCCGCATGCGCGCTTCGAGCCGTTCGCGGCGGCACTCGGCGACGCGGTCGCGCGCGCGCAACCGCGCATCGCGCTGATCGCGAGCAAGCTGTTCGCGGGCGAAGCCACCGACCTTCGCTTCGACGGCAACGGCATCGCGCTTGCGCTGCACCTGCCGGCGCCGACCGAAGTCCGCCAGCGCGCATTCCTCGAAACACTTTCGACGATCGCGACCGCGCACGGCGGACGGCCGAACCTGGTCAAGGATTCGAGCCTGGACGCCGATGCGGCGCGCTCGGCGATCGCGGGATTCGACGACGCGCGCGCGCGTCTGCGCGGACATGACCGCGCTGGCGTCTACCGCTCCGAACTTTCGCGCAGGTTGCGCCTGTGACCGCGCTCGTCGTCGGCGCCTCCAGCGGCCTCGGGCGCGCGCTCGCGGCCGAACTCGCGCGCAACGGCCATGACCTGCTGCTGGTCGCGTCGGACCTGCGCGACGTCGAAGCGGTCGCGGCCGACCTGCGCCTGCGCCACGGCGTCGACGCACGTGCGCTGGCACTCGATCTCGCGCGCGAACCCGACCCGGCCGCGCGCGTCGCGACGCTGCTCGAGGCGATGCCGCGGCCACTCGATGCGTTGCTGCTGCCGATCGGGTGGTCGAGTGCGGCCGACGACGGCTCGCTCGACGCCGCGCACATCGGCGAGCTGGTGGCGATCAACCTGCACGCGCCGCTCGCGATGGTGCACGGCCTGCTGCCGCGCCTGCGCGAGGCGCGCGGCGTCGTCGTGCTGTTCGGCAGCATCGCGGCCGCGCGCGGGCGCGGCCGCAACATCGTCTACGCCGCTTGCAAGCGCGCGCTGGAATCGCTGCATGAAAGCCTGCGCCACGCGCACGCGCCAGGCGAGCTGCGCGTGCACCTGTACCGGCTCGGATTCCTCGCGACCAACCTGACCTGGGGCCTGCGCCTGCCGGCCGCGCCGGTGCCACCGCAGGAGGTCGCGCGCGTGGTGGTTTCGCGGCTCGGACGCGGCTCGGCGAGCTGGTACCTGCCGCGCCGATTCGCGCTGATCGCGGCGATCGTGCGTGCGCTGCCGTGGCCGCTCTATCGACGCATGAAAGCCTGACGCGCGCGGGCGCGCGTGCTCAGTCGGGCGCGCGCGCGGGCCGGCGCAGGGTCTGGCGCACGCCGGGCACGCGACTCGCCTGCACCAGGCCGAGCTCCCCCGCGACATCGACGTAGCCGAGCAGCGCGGCGACGTCGGCCGCGCTGCGGCCGAACGCGTCCTGCGCATGGATGCTCGCACCGTGCGCCTTCAGCAGGCGCGCGCAGCCGAGCAGTCCGTGCAGCGCGCAGGCGTGCAGCACGCCGACGCCGCGCCGGTCCTGCGTGTGCACGCTCGCGCCGAGCTGCAGCAGGTATTCGGCGAGCGAAAGGATCTGCTCCGCATCGCACGACGTGCCCGGCTGCGAGCGCGCGCCGAGCAGCACCAGCAGCGCGTCCTGGCCCTCCTCGTTGCACGCGTCGAGCCGCGCTCCGGCCTGCAGCAGGCGTTCGAGCACGGCGCGCACGCGTGCGCCGTCGCCGCCGCCGAACGCGTGCTGTGCGAGCGCCTGCAGCGGCGTGACGCCCGCTTCGTCGGCCGCGTCCGCGCGCGCGCCCGATTCCAGCAACGCATCGACGATCGCGGGTTCGCCGAGCGCGGCGGCGAGGGTCAGTGCGCTGCCGCCGCCCGCGATCGGCAAGTCGGCCGGCACGCCCCGTTCGAGCAGGGTGCGCACCACCGCTTCACGACGCGCCGCCACGGCGGCGGCGAGGCAGTGCATGCCCGAGCGCGAGACGCAGCGCGTGTCCGCGCCCGCGTCGAGCAGGTGCACGACGAGCGCCGCATGGCCGGAACCCGCCGCGCGAATCAGCGCGGTGGCGCCCTGCGCATCGGTCGCGTCGATCGGCAGGCCGAGTTCGAGCAGGCGCGCGACCGCGTCGAGGTCGCCTGCGGCGGCCGCCGCGACGAGATCGGATGGGTGCAGCCGGCGACGCGGCAGGCGCCAGCCGGTCCAGCCGAGCCAGCGGGCTTGCGCGGGATCGGCTCCGAGCGCGAGCCCGAGCGGCGTCTCGCCGACCGCAGTCGCGAGTTCCGGATCGGCGCCCGCGGCGACCAATGCCTGCAGCAGCGGCAACGCGGCCGCATCACCACGCACGACCGCCAGATGCAGCGCGGCGCGGCCTTGCGCATCGCGCGCATCCGGATCCGCGCCGCGATCGAGCAGTGCGCGTACGAGCTCGACATCGCCGCTCGCGATCGCGAGGTGCAGCGCGCTGCGGCGCTGGTCGGCGCAGCCGCACCAGTCGGCGCCGCGCGCCAGCAATTCGCGCGCGAGTATTCGCATTTCCCCGTCGGTCCCGTCACCGCCCTTTGCGAGCACGCGCGCGAGCAGGCCCGCACCACCGGTCGGCGCGCCGCGCGCGAGCAGTTCGCGCAGCGCCGCGCGGCTCGCAGGCAGTCGATCCACCAGCGCCTCGAGCAAGGTCGATCCGTTCGAGACGCGCGCGGCCGGATCGAGCCCGTGGTTGGCAAGCCAATCACGCGCGGCCCGATGCCCGGGATCGGACAGGTCGAGCCAGAGATCGGCGAGCGCCTCGGGCGGCCATTGCGCAAGCACGCCGACGAACTCCGCCGCGACGTTCCAGTGGCCGAAGCGCAGCGCGTCGAGCAGGTGGTCCGCATGCGCTTCCTGGCCTGCGAGGCCGGAACCACCGAGCGTGCTCGGCAACGGATAGTCCGGGTCCAGCAAGGCGACGATGTGCCAGCGTCCCGCGCTGGCCGCGTGGTCGAGCGCGCGCTTCCCGTCAGCGCCGACGCTGGCCCGGTCGGCCCCCAGCGACAGCAAGGCGCGCACCGCGTCCTCGTTCGACTGCCTCGACTGGCAGGCGATCATCAATGCGGTGCGCCCGCTGCCGTCGATGCGCTCGAGCTCGGGCTTGCGCCGACCGATCGCGTCGATCGCGGCGACCACGCCCGAGCGCGCGGCTTCCATCAGCGCAGTGGTGCCGCGATCATCGGCGAGGTCGACCGAGGCGCCCGCGGCGAGCAGCGCCTCGACGATGCGCGCGTGGCCCGCGAGCGCGGCCGTCATCAACGCGGTGCGCTCGAGCGGGGCGCGCGCGTCGACCGCGGCGCGCCGGCGCAGCAGCAGCTTGACGCCCGCCGGATCGTCCTCGGGGATGCCCGCGGCGTGCACGATCGCGGGTTGCGCCGACGGCGGATGCGGATGCGCGCGGCGCTCGAGCAGGAACTCGGCGATGGCCCAGTTCGCGTTGCCGCATGCGATCG
>DAIOWG010000106.1:0-9249 GCA_036758645.1 Dokdonella sp.
GTGCTCGCGGAGACCGGTCTCGTCGGTTACGTGCTCTGGCTCGCCTTCATCGGCTACGGCCTGCGCATGGCGCTCGCGATGTGGCGGTTGCCGGCCCCGGCGGCCACCGCGACCGACACCGCCACGCTCGCGTCATGGAAGCGCGAACGCTCGCTCGCGCTCACGCTGCTGCTCGCGCAGGTCGGGTTCCTCGCCGCGGCCTTCTTCCTGAGCCGCAGTTACGTGATCCTGCTCTATTTGCTTGCGGGCCTCGTGGTCGGCTGGTACACCGGCGCGCGGTCGCGCTGGGACGGCTTGCCGAAGTTCGAACTCTCGCGCGACCTCGTGCGCTGGCCGGTGATCGCGGTCGCGAGCATCGTGCTGCTGTACGTGGTGGTGAAAATCCTGCTGGTGACTGCATGAATGCTCGCGCCAAGGCGCTCCGCAACACGATGTTCTCGTCGATCGGCATCTACACCGAGTACTTCCTCGGCATGCTGACCGCGATCTTCATCGCGCGCCACCTCGGGCCCGCCGACTACGGCAAATACAGCGCGATGATCTGGCTCGTCGCGATGGGCGTGGCGATGACCAACTCCGGCACCGCGAGCGCCGTGATCAAGTTCGTCGCGGAGCTGCGCGGATCCGGCCGCGACGACCTGATCGCGGCGACGATCGGCTACCTGCGCCGGGCGCAGCGCTGGTTCCTGGCCGCGGTGCTCGGCATCGGCGGTCTGCTGTTCCTGTTCGCTGGCGAACACGTCGCCCCCGGGCTCGACCACGTGAAGACGTTCGCGTTCCTCGTCGTCAGCATCGCGCTGCGCGCGCAGTACATGTTGAACGTCGGCGTCGCGAAGGGTTTCGAGAATTTCCGCGCGACCGCGATCGTGGCCAGCATCGCGACGCCGCTGAACCTCGCGATGGTGGTGGTCGCGTGGTGGCTGGATGCCGAGGTGTGGGTGTTGTTCGCGGTGTTCGTGCTGTCGAGCGCGGTATTCTTCTTGATCTCGCACTGGCAGACCGCGCCGCTGATCCCGCCCGCAGCGGACGGCGTCGTGCTGCCCGATGCGCTGATGAAGCGCGTGCGCCGGCACATGCGGCTGGTCGCGGTGACCGTGTCCGTCGGGTTCATCGCCGCGAGCGAAGTCGAGGTGTTCTTCCTCAACTTCTTCAAGTACCCGGCGCAAGCCGGCCAGTTCAAGGTCGCCTACCAGCTCGCCTCGGGCGCCGCGATGCTGGTGCCGGGCGTGATCGGCGCATTGCTGCTGCCGATGATGGCGAACGCGCTGAGCCAGGGGCGCGACGTTGCTGCGCGCCGGTTCGTCGCCTCGACCACTTACCTCGCGCTGCTCGCCGCGCCGCTGGCCGCGTTCGGAGCCGTGTTCTGCGGCCCGATCATCGAGCTGATGTACGGCGCCGAGTACGCGCCCGCGGCGCCGGTGTTCGCGGTGTGCCTGTTCGCCTGCGCGGTGGCGACGACCTCGCAAGGCGGCTCGAGCCTGCTGGTCAGCGCCGATCGCCAGCTCACGATCCTCGTGCTCGTGGTCGGTTGCGGCGTGCTCAAGGTGGTGCTCGACCTCGTGCTGATCCGCGCCTGGGGACTCACCGGCGCGATGTACGCCTACCTCGCGGTCGCGCTGGTCAATGCGGTGCTGATCGTGGGACTCGCGCTGCGCACGATCGGGCTGCATCCGGATTGGGTGCGGCTGGGACGCATCCTCCTCGCGGCCGCGCTCGCCGCGGCCGCCGCGTGGCCGCTGCGCGGGCACTGGCCGCCGCTGCCGACCCTGCTGCTCGCGGCGGCCTGGTTCGGCGCGGTGTACGCGATCCTGACGTTGCTGTTGCGATGCTGGAGCCAGGCCGACATCGAGCACATCGCACAACTGCACGCGCGTTTCGCGCGCGGCAGGCCGCGCATGGTGGCGCGCCTGCTCGCGTGGTCGGCGCGTTCGTTGTCGAAGGAGGCGACATGAGCGGCTGGTACGAACCCTTGTTCCGCCGGGTACTGTTCCCGCTGTACGAGGGCGGGCTGCGTCGTCGGGGTACCGTCGCGCACCTGCGCGAGTACGAGCGCAGCCAGTGGCTCGATCCCGAACAGCTCGCGCAGTTGCAATGGCGCAAGCTCGCGCGCCTGCTCGAGCATTGCTGGCGCGAGGTGCCGTACTACCGCCGCCGCTGGGGCGAGGCTGGTGCGAGCCCGGGCGACATCCGTGGCTTGGCCGATTACGCGCGCCTGCCGCTGCTGACCAAGGACGACATCCGCGCGAACTTCGAGGACCTGCATGCGCAGTCCTGGCGCGGGAAGCTGCACTACAAGACCACCGGCGGTTCGACCGGCGAGCCGATGCGCTTCGGCTATACGCGCGAAAGTTACGACCGCCGCATCGCGGCGATGTGGCGCGGCTATGCCTGGGCCGGCGCGCGCATGGGTCGTCGCACGCTGTATCTGTGGGGCGCGCCGATCGGGTCGCCGCTGCGTTCGCACGCGATCAAGGATCGCGTGTACCACGCCGCATTCAATCGCCGCATGCTGAACGCGTTCCTGATGAGCGAGTCGCGCATGCGCGAGTATGCCGCCGAGTTCGACGCGTTCCGGCCCGAAGTCGTGGTCGGTTACGTCGGTCCGCTCGTGCGCATGGCCGAATGGATCCTCGCGAGCGGGCACGCCGTGCATCGCCCGCAGGCGATGCTCAGCGCGGCCGAGGCACTGCATCCGGCCCAGCGTGCGACGCTCGAGCAGGCATTCGGTTGCCCGGTGTTCAATACCTACGGCTGCCGCGAGTTCATGCTGATCGCGAGCGAGTGCGAGCGCCGCGACGGCCTGCACATGACCGCAGACCACCTGCGCGTCGAGCTCGACGCCCTGCGCACCACGCCGGCGGGCGATCCGGTCGGCGAGGTCGTCGTCACGGACCTGCACAACTACGGCATGCCGTTCATGCGCTACGCGAACGGCGACCTCGCGACGCCGCACGACGCGAATTGTCCATGCGGACGCGGCCTGCCGCTGCTGCGACGCATCGACGGGCGCAAGCTCGACACGCTGCGCACGCCGGCCGGGCACCTGCTGCCCGGCGAATACATCGTGTATGCATTCCTCGGCATCGCGAGCGTGCGCCAGTACCAGGTGGTGCAGCGCGAACCCGCCGCGCTCGACATCCGGCTGGTGCCCGGCGAGGGCTTCGGCGACGCCGACATCGCGAAGATCCGCGCTGAGATCGGCAAGGCGATCGGCGCCGCGATGGAGATGCGCTTCCACCTCGTCGACGAGATCCCGCCGAGTGCGAGCGGCAAGCGGCGCGTCGTGCTGTGCGAACTCCCGTGAGCGCCCGCGCGGTCACCCACGTCGTCGAGAACCTCGAGCGCGGTGGCCTCGAGCGCACCGTGATCGATCTCGCGCGCACGCAGGCCTCGCGCGGGATGCGCTGCCAGGTGATCTGCCTGTTCCAGCGCGGTGCGCTCGCCGGCGAGCTCGACGCGGCCGGCATCGCGGTGCATGCCTGCGGCAAGCGGCACGGACTCGACCTGCGTGCGCTCGCGGACCTGCGTCGCCATCTCGTCGCGCACGCGGGCGGCGTCGTGCACACGCACAACGCGAGCGCCCACTACCACGCGGTGCTGGCCTCGGCCGGCCTCGGCCTGCGCGTCGTGAACACGCGCCACGGCATGGGCGCGCTCGACGCCGCGAGCCGGCGCGAGCAGCTCTACCGCCTTGCGCTGCGCCGTACCGCCGCGGTCGCGACCGTGTGCGAGGCGGCGCGGCGCGAACTCGCGCAATCGGCCCAGTGGCCGCGTGCGACGCGCCTCGTCGCGGTGCCGAACGGCATCGACGTCGACCGCTTCGCCGCGCGCGACGAGGGTGCACGCGAGCGCCTCGCCGCTTCGCTCGGACTGCCCTCGCGCACGCGCATCGTCGGCACGGTCGGCCGGCTCAATCCCGTGAAGGACCACGCCGGGCTGCTGCAGGCGTTCGAGCAGCTGCTTCGGAAGGTGCCCGACGTCGCGCTGGTCCTCGTCGGGGACGGCGCGCTGCGTGCCGACCTCGCATCGCGCGCGGCCGTGCCCGCGCTCGCCGGGCGCGTGCATCTGCTCGGCGACCGCGGCGACGTCGCCGAACTGCTGCGTGCGTTCGACCTGTTCGTGCTCTCCTCGCGCAGCGAGGGCCATTCGATCGCGCTGCTCGAGGCCTGCGCGAGCGCATTGCCGATCGTCGCGACCGAAGTCGGCGGCAACGCGGAGATCGTGCACGCCGGATCGAACGGGCTGCTGGTACCGCCCGGGGATCCGGCCGCGCTCGCGCAGGCATTGCAGGCGCTGCTCGCCGACCCCGCGCGTGCGCTCGCGATGGGCCGTGCCGGCCATGAGCGCGTGCGCCGCGAAGGCTCGCTCGCCGCGATGGCCGATCGCTACGACCACCTTTACGCAGCCGACGGGCTGGATCGCGAGGTCGCGACGACCGGCAGCAGGCCCCTGCGCTGAAGCACGCGACACTTTGGCCTGTCGTGATTGCCCGGTAAGCTAGCGCTGCCGGCGTCGCGCGCCACCGGGGATCGCGGCCGGCTGCGCGCATCGCGCCAGCCCTTCATCGCATGCGCAACGCCGCAGGCGCCGTCCGGCCGCATTGGAAGCCGATGAATCCCAGACCCAGGAAGCTGCACCTGCTGCGATGGTTGCCGAGGCGGCTGGTGCTGACCACGGCGCCGGCGACCGATCGCGCGCTCTATCTGACGTTCGACGACGGACCCGATCCCGAGCACACCCCGCGATTGCTCGATCTGCTCGCGGCGAACGATGCGCGCGCGAGCTTCTTCCTGCTCGGCGAGGAAGTCGAACGCCACCCGCGCATCGTCGAACGCATGGTCGCCGACGGCCACGTGCTCGGCAATCATTCCTGGAACCATCCGGATTTCACCCGCATCGACTGGCGCGAGCAGATCGGCCAGATCGACGCGACCGATCGCGCGCTCGAGCGTTTCGACGGTCGCAGGGAGCACCTGTTCCGGCCGCCGTCCGGACATTTCACGCCTTGGCTCGTGCTGCGTTTGGCGCATCGCGGCCGCAGCATCGCGTACTGGTCCTACGACAGCCTCGACTACCAGCACCGTCCGGTCGATGCGCTGGTTGCAACCCTGCGCACGCAACCGCCTCGTGCGGGTGACGTGCTGCTGATGCACGACGACAGCACGGCGACGCACGCGGCGCTCGAACGCATGCTGCCCGAATGGCGCGCGGCCGGTTTCGCGCTGCGCGGACTGCCGCAGCGGGAAACCGCATGAGCGCGCTCGCTGTCGCCGCATCCATCGCATCGCTGCTGGCCGCGGCGACCGCGTTCGCCGCGTGGATCGCGCTGCGCTCGCGCAACATGCACATCTGGTTGCTCGACTACCTCGCGCGGCCGCGCCGGCCTGCGGGGAAGGGTCCGGTGCACGTGATGTTCTGCTTCGTCGACCACTTCGAGCCGATGTGGGGCAAGGCCGATGTCGAAGCGCAGCGCCGGCGGGTCGAGCGCTGGTGCCGCGAGTACCGCGCGATGGCCGGGCGCCATCGGGACGCCGACGGCCGCCACCCGCAGCACGGCTTCTTCTATCCGGAAGAGGAGTACGTCGAGGCGTACCTGGACGACATCGCGGCGCTGTGCGCGGAAGGCTTCGGCGAGATCGAGATCCACCTGCACCACGACGACGACACCCCCGCACATTTCAGCTCGACCATGCGCGGGTTTCGTGACCTCCTGCATCGGCGCCACGGCGCGCTGCCGCTCGACCCGCGCACCGGCGAGCCCGCGTTCGCGTTCATCCATGGCAACTGGTCACTCGACAATTCGCGGCCCGACGGGCGCTGGTGCGGGATCAACAACGAACTCGTGCTGCTGCGCGAACTCGGCTGCTACGCCGACTTCACGCTGCCCTCCGCGCCGAGCGACACGCAGACGAGCACGGTCAACGCGATCTACTACGCGACCGACGACCCCGGGCGGCCGAAGTCGCATGACCGCGGCACGCCGGTGCGCGTCGGTGGCTGCGCGAGCGGCGACCTCATGATCGTGCAGGGCCCCCTCGGGCTGAACTGGCGCGAGCGCCGCTTCGGCATCATGCCGCGCATCGAGAATGGCGACGTGCGCCGGTCGTGTCCGCCGACGCCCGCGCGCGTCGACCATTGGGTGCGCACCGGCATCCATGTCGAAGGGCGGCCGGAATGGGTGTTCGTCAAGGTGCACACGCACGGCACGCAGGAACGCGACATGGACACCCTGCTCGGCGATGCGATGCACGCGATGCACGACCACCTCGAGCACGCCTACAACGATGGCCGCGACTACGTGCTGCACTACGTGACCGCACGCGAGGTCTACAACATCGTGAAGGCCGCCGAGGCCGGCAAGGACGGCGACCCGAACCTGTGGCGCGACTACATCCTGCCGCCGCCGCCGCACCGCCAGCCGCGTGCCTGAGGCCGGCCTCGTCAGCGTCGTGATGCCGGCATGGAACGCGGCAGGCACGATCGCGCGCTCGATCGAATCGGTGCTCGGCCAGCGGCATGCGCAGGTCGAACTGCTGGTGGCGGACGAGGCGTAGACCGACACCACCGCGCAGCTCGTCGATGGCTACGCCATGGCCGATGCGCGCGTGCGACTGATCCGGCAGCCCGCCAACGGCGGCGTCGCGGCCGCGCGCAACACGGGCATCGCGGCCGCGCGCGGCGAATACGTCGCGTTCCTCGACAGCGACGACTGGTGGCACCCGGCCAAGCTCGAGCGGCAACTGGCGCAGATGCGACGCGAGAACGCACAGGTCAGCTACTGCAGCTACCAGCGTGTCGCCGAGGACGGCCGCGTGCTGTCGCTGGTGGTCCCGCCGCGCGAGGTCACGCACGCGCAGATGTTGCGAAGCAACTTCATCGGCAACCTGACCGGCATGTATGCGCGCAGCCTCGGCAACGGCGAGTTCCTGCGCATCGGCCACGAGGACTACGTGTTCTGGCTGCAGATGGTCAGGCGTGCGGGGCGCGCGATCCGCATCGAACACGACGGGCCACTCGCGTTCTACCTCGTGCGCGAGGGTTCGGTGTCCTCGAACAAATGGCGCGCGGCGCGCTGGCAGTGGCGCATCTATCGCGAGGTGGAAGGACTGTCGCGCGTGCGCGCCACCGTCTGCATGCTGTACTACTTCGTGTACGCGCTCTCGAAGCGCCGCTGACCGGTTGCACGTTGCCCGAAGCAGGTTGCGGGTGCGGGTGCCCGGTCAACCGCAAGGTCCGTGCAGGATGTGCGCGCGCGCAGGCGCGCGAAACTGTCCGCGGCCTGAATGGATGGATTTTTCACCTTTCTTGCTGCCTCGGCCGGGAATTACCCGACGGCCGTCCCAGAACGCCCCCCTCGCGCAGCGGTACGTTCGCATGCCCTGGATCCGGACGCCCGGAACGGCCCTGCGGCCGGCAACGGTCGACACCTGCTCGCGAGAATCCGATGACCCCGTGCAAGCCCGCCTTCCGCGCCGCACTGTCTGCCGCCCTCGCATGCGGCGGGATCGGCCTGTCGCATGCCGCGATCACGATCGACCTGTCCTATGTCGATCCGACATCCAGCGCCTACCAGCGCTTCCGCAACTGGGTCGACCAGGCCGTCGCCGGCAACCCGGGATACGAGTTCTCCGCCAACGACGCGGCGCTGATGCATCGCCTGTCGAACCAGGCCCAGTACTGCGCGCTCGCGGTCGACATGATCGAAGAGCAGGTGAGCGCGGCCGAGGCCGCGATCGCCGCGAACCAGAACCCCGAGGTCACGCATGATTCCTATCTGTACGTCGGTGCGAAGATCGGCGACCTCGCGCTGACGTACGACTGGTGCGCGCCGCAGGTCTCTTCGTCGCAGCGCACGCGCTGGGCCGCCTACGCGAACCAGACCCTCTACAACGTCTGGCATCCCTCGCAGGCGCAGTGGGGCGGCCGATCGGCGCCGTGGACCGGCTGGGGCACCGACGACCCGGCCAACAACTACCACTACAGCTTCCTGCGCGCGACGATGTACTGGGCGCTCGCCAGCAACGATCCGGCGCTGCGCGCGTTCCTCGAAAGCGAGAAGCTGCCGCCGCTGCAGGCCTATTTCGCGACGCTGCCGGGCGGCGGCAGCGAAGAAGGCACCGGCTACGGCACCTCGCACCACAAGCTGTTCGAGCTCTATCGCGTCTGGCGCGATTCCACCGCGACCGATCTCGGCAACGCGAACGCGCACATGACCGACACGATCTCGTACTGGCTGCATGCGACCGTGCCGACGCGCGACCGTTTCGCGCCGTACGGCGACCAGGCGCGCAGCTCGAACCCGGAGTTCTACGACTACCACCGCCATCTCCTGCTCGAGGCGCGCAAGGTCACCGACAGCACCGCCGCGCGCGACCTCGCCTCGTGGTGGCTCAACCACAGTTCGGTCGATCGCATGGGCAGCGGCTTCAATTTCCGCGACGACCTGCTGCCCGAAGGCACCGCGGGCGAGCAGCCCTCGGCGCCACTGGTCTACCACGCGTCCGGGGTCGGGCACCTGTTCGCGCGCACCGACTGGAGCACCTCCGCGACCTGGCTGAGCTTTTCCGCCGGTTCGTTCAACCAGAGCCATGCGCACCAGGACCAGGGTTCGTTCACGCTGTTCGCCGCCGGCGACTGGCTCGCGGTGACCGAGAACATCTGGAGCCGCAGCGGCATCCAGCAGGGAACCGACGTGCACAACGTCGTGCGCTTCGTGCGCGACGGCGCCAGCGTGCGCCAGCGCCAGCCCTCGTTTTCGACGATGGAGATCGAGCAGCTGGGTCCCGGGTCGGGCGAGGTCCACGTCACCGGCGACCTGACGCCGGCCTATCCCTCCGGTTCCGGCGTCGATTCGTGGCAGCGCCATCTCGACTTCAGCGGCGGCCAGCTGCTGGTGACCGACGAGTTCTCGGTGGCGAGCGGCGTGCAGGCGATCTTCCAGGTCAATACGCCGCAGCGGCCCCTGATCGTCGGCCGCAACGCGACCGCGGGTCGGCTGCAGATCCGCGTGCTCGAACCGGCCGACGCGGTGCTGACCGCGGTCGACTGGACGGATGTCGACGGCGACTTCAACGAGGGTTGGAAGCTCGAGGTGCGCGGTAGCGCATCCAACACCGGCTTCGTGGTCGAACTCGGGACCGGCGAGGCGATCTTCGGCAGCGGCTTCGAAACCCCGTAGGCTGGACGACCGAAGGTCGGCCGGCGCTCCCGCTTTCGCACTTGCCTGCAGCCTCCGCCCGCGCTGCGCGC
>DAIOWG010000107.1:0-9184 GCA_036758645.1 Dokdonella sp.
GTCCGAAGACGCGATCCAGAACCTGCATCGGCGCATCGAAGCCGAGCGCTTCGTCGACGGCATGGGCGGGCTGCAATCGATCGACGTCAACCAGGACTACATCCGGCGCATCACCGACGACATCCAGATCGAGCGCAAGCTCAAGGTCGTGGTCGACTGCGGCAACGGCATCCCGGGCGCGATCGCGCCGGCCGTGCTCGAAGGCATCGGCTGCGAGGTGATCCCGCTCTATTGCGATGTCGACGGCACGTTCCCGAACCACCATCCCGATCCGTCCGACCTCGCCAACCTGCAGGACCTGATCGTGTCGGTGAAGCAGGTGGGTGCCGACCTCGGCCTCGCGTTCGATGGCGACGGCGACCGCCTCGGCGTCGTCACGCCGTCCGGCGAAGTGATCTTCCCCGATCGCCTGCTGATGCTGTTCGCGATCGACATCCTCACGCGCAACCCCGGCGCCACGATCATCTACGACGTGAAGTGCACCGGCCACCTGCAGCCGCTCGTGCTGCAGCATGGCGGCAGCCCGTTGATGTGGCGCACCGGGCATTCGCTGATCAAGGCGAAAATGCGCGAGACCGACGCCGCGCTCGCGGGCGAGATGAGCGGCCACTTCTTCTTCGGCGAGCGCTGGTATGGCTTCGACGACGGCATCTACGCGGCCGCGCGGCTGATGGAGATCCTCGCGGGCGACATCGAGGAGCGCACGCCCGAGCAGGTGTTCGCGACGCTGCCCAAGGGCGTTTCCACGCCCGAGCTCAAGATCCCGATGCGCGAAGGCGAGCACTACCGCTTCATCGATCAGTTCCGCGCGCGCGCGAAGTTCGAGGGCGCGCGGCTGACCCTCATCGACGGCGTGCGCGCCGACTGGCCGGACGGCTGGGGGCTGGTGCGTGCGTCCAACACGACGCCGGTGCTGGTGCTGCGCTTCGATGCCGACAGCGCGGCGGCGCTCGCGCGCATCCAGGACGAGTTCCGCCGCCAGCTGCTCGCGCTCGATTCCTCGCTGCCGCTGCCGTTCTGACCCTTTGCGGCGGGCTCAGCCCTGCGGGGCTGGCGCCTCGATGCGGGCCTTGAGTTCGCGGTAGCGCGCGAGTTCGGCGCCGAGGCGCGATTCGGCTTCGAGACGTTCCGTGGTGCGTCGATCGAGCTGCGCGCGCTGTGCGTCGACCTGCTTGCGCATCGATGCGATCCGGCTGGATTCGTGCGGCGACAACGCCTTGCCCGCGCGCTCGCTGTCCGCTGCGTTGCCGAGCAGTTCGGCCAGCCCCTGTTCCTGGTTGCGCAGGCTGATGCGCGCCGCGGTGACCTGCTGGTCGAGCATCTCCAGGCGCTGGCGGTGCGCGCGCTGCAGGTCTTCCTCTTCGGGGAAATTGGAAACCAGCTGTGCGTCGGTGCGCGCACGGGCCTCGGCCGCATCGTGCTCGGCTTTCTCGCGCGCGGCGACCGCCCTGGCCGCGGCGAGCTCGGCGGCGGTCTTTTCGCGCGCGACGCGCTTGAGCACGATGCCCTGGGGACTGACGATCTCGTAGCCGTAGCGCGCGGCCTCGGCCGGCAGTGCGTCGCTGTAATGCAGGTTGCCGTCCGGATCGCGCCACTTGAAGCGGTTGCGGTCGGATTTCTGCGCGATCGCGTCGGTCGCGACGAGACAGAGCAGCAGGGCGATCAGGACGGTCGGCGGACGGGGCATCGGGGTTCCTCCGTGGCGGAGTATAGGCGAGCCCCGGCCCCGTGCACCGTGTCCCGTTTCATGCGCCGTAGCGCGCGCGGTAGTCGGCCAGCCGTGCGGCGTGCGTGGCGAGTTCGGGGCGATCCTGCGCATAGGTGAGCAGGTCGGCCAGCCGGGCGATCGCGATCGTGCGCACGCCGTGCTCGGCCGCGAGCTCCTGGGTCGCCGATCGCGGTCCCTCGCCGCGCTCTTCGCGATCGAGCGCGACCAGCACGCCAGCCGGCTCCGCTCCGGCCGCGCGGATCAGCGCGAGCGATTCGCGCACCGCGGTGCCTGCGGTGATCACGTCATCGACCACCAGCACGCGCCCGCGCAGCGGCGCGCCGACCAGCTGGCCGCCCTCGCCATGGTCCTTGGCTTCCTTGCGGTTGTACGCGAACGGCAGGTCTCGGCCATGCTGGTCGGACAGCGCGACCGCGGTCACCGCGGCGAGCACGATGCCCTTGTAGGCAGGCCCGAACAACATGTCGAACTCGAGGCCGGACCGCAGCGCGGCGTCGGCGTACGCGCGCCCGAGCGTCGCCAGCGCCGCACCGCTGTCGAACAAGCCGGCATTGAAGAAGTAGGGACTCGTGCGCCCCGACTTCAACGTGAATTCGCCGAAGCGCAGCACCTGGCGTGCGATGGCGAGGTCGAGGAAGGCGTGTTGGCTCGGCAACATGAGGGCTGGGGGCTGAGGGCTGAGGGCTGCAAGCTTACCCGCGCCTGAGGTGATTGGCCTTGCGCACTGCCGCGGTTGCCAGCCATTGCCGCTCCCGGCACGCTAGGGCCTCAGTCCTCGGTCCTCAGTCCTCATGCGCATCATCAGCTTCAACGCCAACGGAATCCGTTCCGCCGCCAACAAGGGATTCTTCGACTGGCTGCGCGGGCAGGACGCGGACGTCGTCTGCGTGCAGGAAACCAAGTCACAGGAGGACCAGCTCGTCGACCCGATGTTCCGTCCCGATGGACACCACTGCTTCTATCGGGACGCGAGCACGAAGAAGGGCTACAGCGGCGTCGCGATCCTGTCGCGGCGCGAACCCGACGAGGTCCGCACCTCGCTCGGCTGGGCGCCCTTCGACGACGAAGGGCGCTACATCGAGGCACGCTACGGCAACCTCAGCGTGGTCTCGCTGTACGTCCCGTCCGGATCGTCGGGCGATGAGCGCCAGGGCTTCAAGTTCAAGGTGATGGAGTGGTTCCGTCCGGTGCTCGACGGCTGGCTCGCGAGCGGCCGCGATTATGTGTTGTGCGGCGACTGGAACATCGTGCGCAGCCGGCTCGACATCCGCAACTGGACTTCCAACCAGAAGAACTCGGGTTGCCTGCCCGCGGAACGCGACTGGCTCAACGCCGTCTGCGCCGAGGATGCGGGCTGGGTCGACGCATACCGCGCCCTCAATCCCGAAGGCGAGGACTACACCTGGTGGAGCAACCGCGGTGCGGCGCGCGCGAACAACGTCGGCTGGCGCATCGACTACCAGTTCGTGACGCCGTCGCTGCGGTCGAGGCTGGCGGCCTGCTCGATCCATCCGACGCCGCGCTTTTCCGACCACGCGCCGCTCGTCGTCGATTACGCGTGAGCGCCACCACGCAGGGCGAACCCACCGGATGGCGGCGCGTGCTGCGCAGCCTGCGCCATCGCACGGTGTTCGTGATGCTGCTGCTCGGCTTCAGTTCGGGACTGCCGATCTATCTCGTCGGCAACACGCTCGGATTCTGGATGCGCGAGAACGCGATCGAACTGTCGACGATCGGCTTCCTGTCGTGGGTCGGGCTCGCCTATTCGCTGAAGTTCCTGTGGGCGCCGCTGGTCGACAAGGTCGATGCGCCGCTGTTCGGTCGCTGGCTCGGCCGGCGGCGCGGCTGGATGCTGCTCGCCCAGATCGTGGTCGCGCTCGCGCTGGTCGGCATGGCGCTGGTGCGCCCGCGCGAGGGCGTGCTCATGCTCGCGGGGTTCGCGATCGACCACTTGCTGGTGTTCGGCGCACTCGCGCTGGTGGTCGCGTTCGCGTCGGCGACGCAGGACATCGTCATCGATGCCTGGCGCATCGAGAGTGCCGACAGCGACGAGCAGCAGGGCTTGCTGACCTCGACTTCCACGCTCGGCTACCGGGCCGCGCTGTTGGTCACCGATGCGCTGATCCTGATCCTCGCCGCGCACGCGGGCTGGTCGCTGTCCTATCTCGCGATGGCGCTGCTGATGGGCATCGGCGTGTGCGCCACCCTCGCCGCACGCGAGCCGGCCGCGGACCCGCGCATCGCCTCCGCGACCAGCAGGTCGCTGCGCGGCGTGCGCGGCGTGCTCGACGCCCTGGTCGGGCCGTTCGTGGCGTTCTTCCGCGAGCACGGACGCTGGGCGCTGCTGATGCTGCTCGCGATCAGCCTCTACCGGCTGCCGGACTTCGTGCTCGGGCCGATGGCCAATCCGTTCTACGCCGACCTCGGCATCGCCAAGGATGTCGTCGGCGGCGTGCGCGGTTCGTTCGGGTTGGTCGCGACGATCGCCGGTGTCGCCGCCGCGGGCCTCGCCGCAGTGCGATTCGGATTCGTGCCGACCCTGCTCGCGGGCGCCGTGCTCGGGCCGGGCTCCAACCTTGCGTTCGCGTGGCTCGCGCTGCACGGCGCCGATCCGGGTGCGTTCACGGCGGCGATGGTCATCGACAACTTCTGCAACGGCTTCGCCGGCGTCGCGCTGGTCGGCTACATGTCGAGTCTGACCAGCTTCGGCTACACCGCGACGCAGTACGCGCTGCTGAGCTCGTTCTATGCGCTGCCCGGAAAGGTATTCAAGGGGCTGTCGGGCGTGGCGGTGGAAACGCTCGCGAACGGTCGCACGCTGCTCGAGGCGTACTCGCTGTTCTTCGTCGGCACGGCGTTGATCGGTATCCCGGCGGTGCTGCTCTGCATCGTGCTCGCCACGCGCCTGCGCAAGCCGGCTGCAACGTCGTCGGATTGAGCGCGGCGCTCAGGCGGAGTGGACGACACCGAGCACGCGCGGCCCGCGCGCGCCACTGACGGACGGCAGGTTGCCCGGGCGGCCCGCGAGCGTTTCGCGTGCAAGCCATGCAAAGCCGATCGCCTCGACGAAGTCCGGATCGAGTCCGTGGTTGGCAGTGGATTCGACCTCGGTGCCCGGCAACCGCGCGCGGATCCGCTCGAGCAGCAGCGGATTGTGCACGCCGCCGCCGCACGCGAGCAGCCGGCGCGTCTGCGGTTGCGACGCGCGCAATGCGTTTGCAATGGTCGCCGCGCTGAGCTCGACCAGGGTGGCCTGGAGGTCCTGCGGACGGTAGCCGGATTCACCTTCGAGCCGTGACTCGACCCAACCGAGATGGAACTGCTCGCGACCGGTGCTCTTGGGCGGTGGCAGCGCGAACCATGGATCGCCGAGCAGCCGCTCGAGCAGGCCTGCAACGACCTCGCCGCTCGCCGCATACGCACCATCCTCGTCGTACGCACACCCGCCCTGGCGCTGGCACCACGCATCGAGCAGGGCATTGGCAGGGCCGGTGTCGAAACCGCGCACCTCGCCCGCACTCGGCAGCAAGGTCAGGTTCGCGATGCCGCCGAGGTTGAGCACCGCGCGGTCCTCGTCGCGCGAATGCAGCGCCGCGGCGTGGAACGCAGGCATCAGCGGCGCGCCCTGGCCGCCCGCGGCGACATCGCGGCGCCGGAAATCGGCCACCGTCGCGATGCCGCAGCGCTCGGCGATCACGCTGCCATCGCCGAGCTGCCAGGTGAACGGAAACTCGCCGCCGGGTCGGTGCCGCACGGTCTGGCCGTGCGAGCCGATCGCGGCGACGTCTTCACGGCGCAGCCCGGCTTCCTCGATCAGGCGCAGCGCGGCATCGGCGAACGCGCGCGCGACTTCGATGTCGAGTCGGCCGAGTTCATCGAGCGAGACCTCGCCTTGCGCCTGCCCGAGCGCGACGAGACGCGCCCGCAGCGCGGGGTCCCACGCGAACGTGCGGGCGTGCACGGATTCGAGTCGTGGCTCCAAGCGCACGAGCGCGGCATCGATGCCGTCCGCGCTGGTGCCGGAGATGAGGCCGAGGTGGAGCACCGGCACGCCGTCAGCGGTCGGCGCGCGCGAGCTCGATGCGATCGAGGTTGTCGAGCCGCGCGAGCATCGGCGCGGTCGCCTGCCGGAAACGCGCGAGCTCGGTCTTCGGCAGCGGCTGCGCCGGCGGCAGCGTCACGGTCAGCGGGTTGCGGTGGCCGCCGTTGACGCGGAATTCGTAGTGCAGATGCGGGCCGGTCGCGAGGCCGGTCATGCCGACGTAACCGATGGTCTGGCCCTGACGGACGCGCTCGCCGTTCTTCACGTTGGCGAAACGCGAGAGATGGCCGTACGCCGTGCTGATTTCCTTGTTGTGCTGGATCATCACGAAATTGCCGTATCCGGACTTCCACCCGCGGAACACCACCTTGCCGTCACCGGCCGAGCGGATCGGCGTGCCGGTGGGCGCGGCGTAATCGACGCCGCGGTGCGCGCGCATGTAGCCGAGGATCGGGTGCTTGCGGCCGGTCGAGAACACCGAGGAAATGCGCGTGAATTCCACCGGCGTGCGCAGGAACGACTTGCGCAGCGGGCGGCCTTCCTCGTTGTAGTACATCGTTTCGCCATCGGCGTTGGTGTAGCGGATCGCCGTGTAGCGCTGGCCCTGGTTGATGAACGTCGCGGCGATGATCTCGCCCGGGCGCAGGCGCTCCCCTTCGCGGTAGAGGTCGTCGTACACGACGCTGAAGCTGTCGCCTTCGCGCAGGTCCTGCGCGAAATCGATGTCGTAGCCGAACGCGTTCGCGAGCTTGAGCACCATCGCGTCGCTGAGGCCGGCCTGCTCGCCTGCGTAGAACAGCGAATGCGTGACGACGCCGTGCGCGACATGGGTGCGGCGCTCGATCGCGCGGTCCTCGATGTCCTCGACCACCTTGCCGTTCTCGATGCGCAGCACGACGCGCGCAGCGTCGCCGCGGTCGAAGCGCATCGCGGCGAGCGAGCCGAGCGAGTCGAACGCGAAGCCGAACTCCTGGCCGGGGCGGATGCTGCGCAGCGCGGTCGCATCCTGCTGCGAGTCGAGCACCCGCTGCAGGTCGGTCGGGGCGAGGCCCTGTTCGCGGAAGATGTCCGAGAGCGACTGGCCCGCGCGCACGCGGACGAGCCGCCAGTCCGGTTCGCCATCGACGCCGTACGCGCCGATCGTCGGGTCCGCTTCGGTGCCGGGGGGCGGCTGCGGCAGGTCGAGCGCGAGGGTCGTGTACGGGGTCAGCTCGGGCTCGTGGCGCGTGGCGTTGGCGAACGTCGGCAGCACCACACCGACCAGCGCGGTCAGCAATAATGCGACGCCGCCGAGGATCCAGTGTTCGGCGCGCCAGCTGATCGGCGAGGAGGACACGTTCTGCAGGAACGTCCAGCTCGACCAGCGCGAATAGAAATGGAAATGCCTGCGTTGCGTGTGGCGCCGGATCGCGAGACGACGGATCTTCTGGCGAACGTTCTTGGTGTCGGTCACGGGTGCGGTCCGGTAAGCTCCGCGGTACCATAAGCGTCGCGCGCTGCCGACGTCAATGCCAATGGCGACAAGGGCTTGCGAGCAGTTCCTGTCTAACGAATTATTAACCGGGAAGTCCGAACCGGACCTCCGCGGCGGCCCCCCGCCGCCCGGCCACCCAGCGCGGAACGCGATGAACGACATCCAGAACGCACTCGACCTGATCGGACGTGGCGCCGAAGAGATCCTGAAGACCGAGGAACTGGAGGCGCGCCTGCGGCTCGGGCGGCCGCTGCGCATCAAGGCCGGCTTCGACCCGACCGCGCCGGACCTGCATCTCGGGCATACGGTGCTGCTGAACAAGATGCGGCAGTTCCAGGATCTGGGCCACCAGGTGATCTTCCTGATCGGCGACTTCACCGGGATGATCGGCGACCCGAGCGGCAAGAACGCCACGCGCAAGCCGATGACGCGCCAGGACGTCGAGGCGAACGCGCGCACCTATGCCGATCAGGTGTTCAAGGTGCTCGATCGCGGGCGCACCGAGCTGCGCTTCAACATGGAGTGGTTCGGAGGCATGAGCGCGGTCGACATGACGCGGCTGGCCGGCCACCTGACGGTCGCGCGCATGCTCGAGCGCGATGACTTCGCCAAGCGCTACGCGGCGCGGCAGCCGATCTCGATCCACGAATTCCTGTATCCGCTCGCGCAAGGCTACGACTCGGTCGCGCTGCGCTCGGACGTCGAACTCGGCGGCACCGACCAGAAATTCAACCTGCTGATGGGGCGGGCGCTGCAGGAGGCGCACGGGCAGCCCCCGCAGATCGTGCTGACGATGCCGCTGCTGGAGGGGCTCGACGGCGTGCAGAAGATGTCGAAGTCACTCGGCAACTACATCGGCATCGACGAGCCTCCGATCGACATCGTGAACAAGACGATGAAGATCGGCGACGACCTGATGTGGCGCTGGTACGAGCTGTTGAGCCTCGAGCAGTCCTCCGCCGGAATCGAGCGGATGCGGCAGGAGGTCGCGGCGGGGCAACTGCATCCGCGCGACGCGAAAAGCCGTCTCGCGCGCGAGCTGGCCGCGCGTTTCCATGGCGTCGCGGCCGCGGACGAGGCGCTTGCGACCTGGAGCGCGCTGGTGCGCGAGCAGCGCGTCGACGTCGACCTGCCGGTGCAGGATGTCGAGGTTCCGCCCGGGGGGATCCGCGTGGGACCGCTGTTCGTCGCGGCCAGGCTCGCTGCCAGCAACTCGGAGGCCACGCGCAAGCTCGGCGAACGCGCATTGCGCGTCGACGGCGCGGTCGTCGAGGACCGCGAACTCACGCTGGCGCCCGGCGCGGAGCACCTGCTGCAGCTTGGCAAGCGCGCGTTCGCGCGGGTGCGGCTCGTGCGTGCGCAGGCACGCGTCGAAGGGGCTTGACGAAACGCGGATTGGTTGTAGGATTCGCGGCCCTTCGCTGCTGGCTGTCGGCCACGCGGCGAAGGCTTCCCGGGTGATCTGGATGGAGGAAGAAAATTTTCCTTCCAGGGTGTTGACGGGACGGCAATCGGATGTAAGATGCGCGCCCCTTCGACGAGCAGCCTTCGCGGGCAAGACGGCGGAGGGGACTGACCGGAGAATCCGCCGGTCGGGCGGGAAGAAAAAAGTTCTTCCCGAGGTGTTGACGGATACGAAATTCGATGTAAGATATGCGGCTCCCTCGGACGAAATGTCCAGGGCGCGGAACCGGAACCGGGACCGCAAGCCAGACGATCTTTGACAGTGTGCGCAGGTAACTTGTGTGGGCGCCTTGTGGTGGATGAATGTCCATCGATACAAAGTGCGTCCAAGCAAACGTCAAAGCAGCAATGTTTTACGCGAAGCTTGGTTCACACTCAGAAGTTTGACCGAAGGGCCTCGGCCCGGAAGTCTGCAATTTCAACTGAAGAGTTTGATCCTGGCTCAGAGTGAACGCTGGCGGCAGGCCTAACACAT
>DAIOWG010000108.1:0-9096 GCA_036758645.1 Dokdonella sp.
GTCTCGAAAATCGAATCGAATGCCGGCGCCTTGAGCGCGAGCGCGACGGTCTTGCGCTCGCGCAACACGCTGACCTCGACGTCGCTGCCAGCCGGGCGCTCGCGCAACGCGCGCATCACGTCCTCGGGGCGCGTGACCGGCACCTTGCCGACGCGCGTGATCACGTCGCCCGCGCGCAAGCCCGGCAGCGAATCGGCATCCGCGGCAATCACCAGCGCGCCCTTGTCGGTGCCGAAGTAGCGACCGAGGTCGGCGTTGACCGGTGCGAGATTGAGGCCCCACCACGGCAGGCTGAAGCGCATCGCTTCGCGTGCGCGTTCCATCGCCGCGCGCATCTGCGGCGTGCGCGCGGCGTCGCGCGCACGTTCGAGGTCGGCGCGCCGCCTGCCGTCGTCGCGCATCGCGCGTCGCGCATCCTCGCGCGCGCGCTCGACGTCGGCGCGGATGCGTTCGTTGAAATCCTCGGGCAACAGCGGCTGGCTCGGGTCCCGGTTCATCAGTGCGGGCCAGTTCCACGCCTGGCGGCGCTCGGCTTCGAACACGACCACGCCCTTCTGCGCGCCGCGGCGGTACGCGATGCGGACTTCCTGGCCCTCGCGCAGGTCGCCCAGGCGATCGCGTGCGGCGTCGAGCGCGACCTCGGGATCGCCGGCCGGGAGGGGTTCGTCGTCGATCGCGGTGACGATGTCGCCATTGCGCAGCCCGACGCGCGCGGCGGGACCATCCGGCGTGACCGCGTTGATGCGCACGCCCTCCTTGTCGCCGGCGAGCACGACCCCCGCCATCGCGCGGTCGGGATGGCCGATGTAGTGCAGCGCCTGCGCGCGAGGGCCATGGTCGCCGAGCTGGATCGAGAGTTCGGCCATGCGGCGCGAGAGCGCCTGCATCTGCGCGCGCAGTTGCGCGAGCTCCTTGCGCGAGGCTTCGAGCGTGGCGTCGGTTGGCGCATGAGCCGTGGCCGCCGGCGACGGCGCCGCTGCGGGTGACGCCGCTTCGGGTGGCGCGGCGATCGCAATCGACGGCAGCGCGAGCGCGAAGGTCAGGTACATCAGGGTGCGTTTCATCAGGTCCACCTCGGTCAATTCAGGAGCAGCGAAGGCTGGCCGGCCATCGCGCCCTCGACGTTCGCGGCGATCGCGATGCCGCTGCCGCGGATCACCGCGAGCTCTTCGAGCAGGGCGATGCGCTGGCGCCAGAGCGGCAGCGCATCGGCGGGGTCGCGCGTCGCGTTGAGCTGCACGTCGACGAGGCCGATCAGGTCCTGCATTTCGACGGCCGCCATCAGGCCGCGGCTGTCCTGCGCGGCGTGCGCACTGACTGCCGCGATCCAGCGTTCGAGTGATTGCGAGCGCTCGCGCAATTGCGAGAGTTCGGCGCGCGCGGCCAGGATGGTGGCGTCGCCGGACGCCCCCGCATCGGTCGCGGCGATCGGCGCAGGCGCGGGGCGATCCGCGACCGGCGCCGCGTGCGGCATCAGCAGCGCCCAGGCGAACGCGGCTGCAAGCGCCGTCGGGACCAGCCATGCGACATGGCGATGCCGCGGGCGTGCAGGCGGTCGGCGGCGTTCGAGCGCACGCGCGAGCGCCGGCCAGGCGTCGGGTTGCGGCGCCGCGTCGGGCAGCGCGCGCAGCGCGAGCGCGAGCGGCGAGGCCCCGCTGTTCAATGGGTGGTCGCGATCAGGCATGGCGCGCCCTCCTCCTCCGGTTGCAGCAAGGTGCGCAGGCGGCTGGACCCGCGGGCGACCTGCGATTTCGAGAAACTCGCCGTCTTGCCGGTCAACTCGGCGATCTCGGCGTGCGTGTACTGTTCGACGTGGTAGAGCCAGAGAACGCTGCGCGTCAGCGCGGGCAATCGCTCGAGCGCGCGTTGCAGCCGATGTGCATCGGCCAGCATCCATGGCGCGGGCGCATCACCGGGTGTGTCGTCGCCGTCGGGCAGTGCCTCGAACGCGAGGCCGCGTTCGCGGCGCAGGCGCATCAGTGCTTCGTTGACGACGATACGGCGCAGCCAGCCCCAGAACGGCGCATCGCCGCGGAACTGCCCGATGCGTTCGAGCACATGCAGCATCGCGTCGTGCATCGCTTCGCGTGCATGGTCGACGTCGCCGAGCATGCGCAGCGCGAGCGTGTAGGCGGGCTTCTCGAACGTGCGATAGACCTGTTCGAGCGCGCCGACCTCGCCGCGGCGGGCGCGCGCGAGCACGGTGTCGGGAAGTTCGATCTGGAAGCTTGCGCTGCTCACGGCCTGTCAGATGCACCGACCACTGAAAGGGTCGCACCGCGCGTTCGCGAAGCGCCCGCGCGGGTCGGCGGGCGCACTGTCCGCGCCTGTCCGGCGCGCGTTCGGACACTGTCCGTGGTGCCGCAAGCGCGAAGATTGTCCTGCGAAATCAAATGGATGACCGATGGCATGAGGGTTGCTACAGGCCCTGCGACACGAATTTCGATGGAGCCGTACCCGATGATCCGCGACACCTCGGCCCAGGACCGCCAGTTCGTACCGCAGAAGAATCGTCGCAAGCAATGGACATGGATCGGACTCGGCGTGGTCGCGTTCGCGGCGGTGCTCGCGGGCGTGCCGACCGTGATGCGCCTGCTCTCGGCCGATTCCTCGGCCAGCAGTGCGCGCCTGCGCATCGCCGAAGTCAAGCGCGGGACGCTCGTGCGCGACGTCTCGGTGCAGGGCCGCGTGGTCGCGGCGGTTGCGCCGACGCTGTACGCGCGCAGCGGCGGCACCGTGCGCCTCGACGTGAACGCGGGCGACAAGGTCGCCAGGGGCGACGTGCTGGCCGAAATCGATTCGCCCGAACTGGCCAACCGGTTGCAACAGGAGCGCGCGACGTTCGACAGCCTGAGCCTCGACGTCGAGCGCACCGCGATCGACAACCGCAAGGGCGAAGCGGCCGCGCAGATGGCCTATGACCAGGCACGCATCGACCGCGAGACCGCCGAGCGCGAAGTCGAGCGCAACCAGAAGGCCTACGAGCTTGGCGCGCAATCGGAGATGACCGTGCTGCGCGCGAAGGACGCGCTGGCCAAGGCGAAGGTGGCCGAGGCGAATGCGCGCCACAACGTCCAGCTCGACCGCGAGAGCCTTGCGTTCGAACTCAAGACGCGCCGCGTCGCGATGGAGCGGCAGAAGCTGCTCGTCGACGATCTCGTGCGGCAGGTCGACGAGCTCAAGCTGCGTTCGCCCGTCGACGGACAGGTCGGCCAGCTGATCGTGCAGCAGCGCGCGAACGTGGCCGCCAACGCGCCGATCCTGACGGTGGTCGACCTGACCGCGCTCGAAGTCGAGGTGCAGGTCCCCGAAGTGTTCGCGCACGACCTCGGCGTCGGCATGTCGGCCGAAGTGCTCGAGGGCGGCGAGCGCTACCTCGGCGAAGTCAGCGCGATCTCGCCCGAGGTTCAGAACGGGCAGGTCACCGGCCGCATCCGTTTCGGCGAGCGCAAGCCCGCCGGCCTGCGCCAGAACCAGCAGCTCACCACGCGCATCCTGATGGACGAACACCCCGACGTGCTGCTGGTCGAACGCGGACCGTTCGTCGACACCGGCGCCGGCCGTGTCGCGTACGTCGTGCGCGACGGCACCGCCGAACGCACCGCGATCCAGATCGGCGCCACCAGCCTCAACGCGGTCGAGATCGTCAGTGGCGTCAAGGAAGGCGACCGCATCGTGATCTCCGGCACCGACCAGTTCGACGGGGCGCAACGCATTGCACTCAATTGAAGCCGGGCATCGGGAATGGGAAACGTTGCAAGCTATCCGTTCTCCACGCTCGATGACTTCGGCTCTCTTCAACCATTCCCCATTCCCCATTCCCGATTCCCCAACGAGGCGAAGCCGATGTTGAAGATGACCCACCTGCAGAAGGTCTACCGCACCCACCTGATCGAGACGCATGCGCTGCGCGACTTCTCGATCCACGTGCGCGAGGGCGAGTTCGTCGCGGTGACCGGGCCGTCGGGTTCGGGCAAGACGACCTTCCTCAACATCGCGGGCCTGCTCGAGGAATTCACCGGCGGCAGTTACCAGCTCGACGGCGTCGACGTGCAGGGCCTGGGCGACGACGCGCGCTCGCGCCTGCGCAACGCGAAGATCGGCTTCATCTTCCAGAGCTTCAACCTGATCCCCGACCTCAACCTGTTCGACAACGTCGACGTGCCGCTGCGCTACCGCGGCTTCCCGGCCGCCGACCGCAAGCGGCGCATCGACGAGGCGCTCGGGCGCGTCGGACTCGCGTCGCGCATGAAGCACTACCCGTCGGAGCTGTCGGGCGGCCAGCAGCAGCGCGTCGCGATCGCGCGCGCGCTCGCCGGTTCGCCGCGCCTGCTGCTCGCCGACGAACCCACCGGCAACCTCGATTCGCTGATGGCACGCGGCGTGATGGAACTGCTCGAGGAGATCAACCGGCAGGGCACCACGATCGTGATGGTCACGCACGACCCGGAACTCGCCGCGCGCGCGCAGCGCAACGTGCACGTGATCGACGGCCAGGTCACCGACTTCGACGAGGAGCCCACCCTGAAGCGCGCAGGCGCGAGCGGGGATTCGGGACTCGAAAGACAAACGGCTTCCGCATGACGACCGATCGCCTCCGACCCAAGGTGCACTGACATGTCCGCGTCGCCCGATCCCCAATCCCGAATTCCCAATCCCGGCATGCTGGGCTACTACCTGCAGCTTGGCCTGCGCAGCCTCAAGCGCAACCCGGTGCTGACCGCGCTGATGGTCGTCGGCATCGCGCTCGGCATCGCCGCGAGCATGACCACGCTCACCGTGCTGCACCTGATGGGCAGCGATCCGATCCCGTGGAAGAGCGACAAGCTGCATTACGTGCAACTCGACAACTGGAGCGCCGACCAGCCGTACTCCGATGACGGGCGCCCGCCCGACCAGGTCACCTACCGCGATGCGGTGGCGCTGATGGAGGCCGGCAAGGCCGACCGCCAGTCGGCGATGTTCAAGCTGTCGTTGCCGATCCAGCCCGAGAACAAGGAACTCAAGCCGTTCCAGTCGCTCGGTCGCGTGGCCTACTCGGACTTCTTCGCGATGTTCGAGCCGCGCTTCAAGTACGGCGGCCCCTGGAACCGCGACCAGGACGAAAGCCATGCGCGCGTGGTCGTGCTCGGCAAGGACATCAACGAGAAGTTGTTCGGCGGCCAGGACAGCACCGGGCGCAGCGTGCGCATGGACGGCAGCGACTACACGATCGTCGGCGTGCTCGATGCGTGGAACCTGCGCTCGCGCTACTACGATCTCACCAACGGCGCGTTCGCCGATCCGGACGAGTTCTTCATGCCGTTCACGACCGCGCTCGACCTCAAGCAGCGTTCGAGCGGCAACAACAGCTGCTGGCGCTCCCCTGGCGATGGATGGGATGCCTACCTCGCATCCGATTGCGTGTGGATGCAGATGTGGGTCGAGCTCGACTCGCCGGAGCGGCTGGCCGAGTACAAGTCCTTCCTCGACTCCTACGTCAACGAGCAGAAGAAGCTCGGCCGTTTTCCGCGCCCGCTCAACAACCGCCTGCTCGACGTCAACGAGTGGATGGAGGACCAGCAGGTGGTGTCGCGCGACGTCGAAGTGCAGACCGGCCTCGGCTTCGCGTTCCTCGTCGTGTGCCTCGTCAACACGATCGGCCTGCTGCTCGCGAAGTTCACGCGCAAGTCCGGCGAGATCGGCCTGCGCCGCGCGCTCGGCGCGAGCCGTCGCGACGTGTTCACGCAGTTCCTGGTCGAGTCCGGCGTCGTCGGTCTCAGCGGCGGGCTGCTCGGCCTGGTGCTGACCGGCCTCGGGCTCGTCGCCGTGCGCGCGCTGTACGAGGAATACCAGACCGTCGCACACCTGGACTGGACGATGGTCGCGACCACGATCGGGCTCGCGATCCTCGCCGCGCTGCTCGCGGGCTTGTATCCGACCTGGCGTGCGTGCCGCGTGCAGCCTGCGGCGCAGTTGAAGATGTGAAAGGCGGGAATGGGGAGTGGGGAATGGGGAATTGCAGAAGCATTCCCCCACCGAAACCCGCTCCACCCATTCCCCAATCCCTATTCCCCATTCCCGGACCAAAGCCATGGAAATCCGCCCGATCCTCTCCGCGCTGATGCGCAGCAAGGTCTCGATGGTCCTGATCGGACTGCAGGTCGCGCTGACGCTCGCGATCGTCTGCAATGCGCTGTTCATCATCGGCCAGCGCCTCGACAACATGAACCGGCCGAGCGGCATGAACGAGGCCGACACGTTCTGGCTCGGCAGTTCCGGTTTCGGACAGGGCTTCGATGCCAAGGCCGTGCAACAGGCCGACCTCGCGCTGCTGCGCCAGCTGCCCGGCGTCGCGTCCGCGACCAGCACCAATTCGGTGCCGCTCAGCGGCGGCGGCTGGAGCACCGGCATCAACCTCCAGCCGCAGCAGAACACTTCGACCGCCGACAGCACGCTCTACCTCGTCGATTCGTATGCCATCGATACCTTCGGCTTCAAGCTCGTCGCCGGGCGCAACTTCAAGCCGGAGGAAGTCACCAGCACCACGTTCGGTGACCAGCTCAAGCCGGCTTCGATCATCGTTTCAAAGGCGCTCGCGGACCGCTTGTTCCCGGACGGCGACGCGCTCGGCAAGCAGGTGTACATGGACCAGGATCCGCCGACCAGCACGATCGTCGGCATCATCGAGCGCGCGCAGCAGCCGTGGGTCTCGAGCGATTCGATCGAGAACACGACCCTGGTGCCGACCTACATGCCCTACGGCAACCATTCGCGCTACCTGGTGCGCGCCGAGCCCGGGCGCCGCGACGAAGTCATGAAGTCGGTCGAGCAGAAGCTCTCGGAGGCCAACCCGAGCCGCATCGTCGGCCGCCTGCGCAGCATGGAGCAGGTGCGCGAGGAAGCCTACGCAGGCGACCGTGCGATGGCGATCATCCTCGGCGCGGTGATCGTCGCGCTGCTCGCGGTGACCGCGCTCGGCATCGTCGGCATGGCGAGCTTCTGGGTCGCCCAGCGCACGCGCCAGATCGGCACGCGCCGCGCGCTCGGTGCGACGCGCTTCGACATCCTGCGCTACTTCCAGACCGAGAACTTCATCATCACGACACTCGGCCTGGTCGCGGGTGGCATCCTCGCCTACGCATTGAGCCTGTGGCTGATGCAGACCTACCAGGCGCCGCGGCTGCCCTGGTACTACGTTCCGGCCGGCTTCCTCTGCCTGTGGCTGCTCGGCCAGCTCGCGGTGCTCGGACCAGCCCTGCGTGCATCGCGCGTACCGCCGGCTGTCGCGACGCGCTCGGTCTGAATGCGCCACCCGAAGTTTTCGTGCATGGCGTCCGGCACAGGAGCCGCGCGCCATGCCACGCGACAATGCATCTCCCGCCGCGCCCTGCAAGGGCATGCGCAGCCATGCCACCGAGGAGTAGATCCGTGAATCCGAACTTCCCCCGCCGCGCCGCGTTCACACTGGCCGCAGCGCTGCTCGCCGCGAGTTCGATCGGCGCGGCCGCCGGCGATGACGTCGCCGCGCGCGTCGCCGCACTCGACGCGTTGCTGGCCGAACAGTGGCAGCACCAGCTCAAGGAGTCGCCCGAGTTCGCGACGATGGTCGGCGACCCCCGCTACAACGATCGCTGGAGCGACCTCTCGCTTTCGCACTTCGCGCAGCAGCGCAAGGACACCGAAACGTTCCTCGCGCGCTTCAAGGCGATCGACACGCGCGGCTTCGCCGAACAGGATCGCCTCAATCGCGACCTCATGGTGCGCCAGCTCGAGGACACGCTTGACTTCCTCGATCTCGAGCTCTACGAGATGCCGCTCGACCAGTTCGCGGGCATCCACCTGCAGGCGGCCCAGTTCGTCGCCGCGATCCCGTTCAACACCACGCGTGATTACGAAAACTACATCGCGCGCCTGAAGGCGCTGCCGGCGGTGTTCGACCAGCTCACCGCGATCCTGCGCGAGGGCATGAAGGACGGCCTGATGCCGCCGCGCTTCCTGCTCGAGAAGGTCGCGCAGCAGACGCGCGCGATCGCCGAGCCCGCCGGCATCGAAAGCGCGTTCGGCAAACCCGCCGCGACGTTCCCGGACCAGGTGCCGGAGGCTGACCGCAAGCGCCTGCGCGACGCCATCGTCAAGCTCGTGGACGAAGGCGTGCGCCCGTCCTATCGCAAGCTCGCGACATTCGTCGAGACGGAATACGCGCCGCGCGGGCGCACCGCACTCGGCGTCGAGTCGTTGCCCGATGGCAAGCGCCGCTACGCGTTCGCGATCGAACAGATGACGACGACCACGATGGAGGCCGAGGCGATCCACTCGCTCGGGTTGTCGGAGGTCGCGCGCATCGAGCGCGAGCAGGAGGCGATCGCGCGCAAGCTCGGCGCGAAGGACCTGGCCGCATTCCGCGCCTCGCTGGCGAAGGATCCGAAGCATTTCGCGAGCTCGCGCGAGCAGATCCTCGAGCTGTACCGCAAGTACATCGCGCAGATGGAGCCGAGGCTGCCGCAGCTGTTCGGCCTGTTGCCGAAGGCGCCGGTCGAGGTGCACGCGGTCGAGGAGTACCGCGAGAAGGAGGCGTCCGGCGCGCAGTACGTGCAGCCGACGCCGGATGGCTCGCGCCCGGGCCGCATCTACGTCAATACCGGCGATTTCGCCAAGCGCTCGCTGCTCGCGGTCGAATCGACCGCGTACCACGAGGGCGTTCCTGGCCACCACATGCAGATCGCGATCGCGCAGGAATTGCCGTCGCTTCCCCCGTTCCGCCAGCAGGGCATCTACACCGCGTATGCCGAGGGCTGGGCGCTCTATTCGGAACGCCTCGGCAAGGAAGTCGGCTTCTACCAGGATCCCTACAGCGACTACGGGCGCCTCTGCGACGAGCTGTTGCGCGCGGTGCGGCTGGTGCTCGACACCGGCGTCCACCACAAGGGCTGGACACGCGACCAGATGGTCGAGTATTTCCATGCCCACTCCTGCGAGGACGAGCCGAGCGTGCAGGCCGAAACCGACCGCTACATCGCGATGCCGGGCCAGGCGCTGGCCTACAAACTCGGCCAGCTCAAGATCCTCGAGCTGCGCGAGCGCGCCAAGGCCGCGCTCGGCGAGCGGTTCGACATC
>DAIOWG010000109.1:0-1432 GCA_036758645.1 Dokdonella sp.
GGTCGCGTGCTCACGGGACTCGCGCCGGGCGAACCCGAAGTGCTCGGACTCGTCGCACTGATGGAGATCCAGGCCTCGCGCCTCGGCGCACGCCGCGGTATCGACGGTGAGCCCGTGCTGCTGCTCGAACAGGACCGAAGCCGCTGGGACCGCCTGCTGATCCGGCGTGGCCTCGCTGCGCTCGAGCGCATCGAGCGCAGCGGCCGCACGCCCGGGCCGTACGCGCTGCAGGCGGCGATCGCCGCCTGCCATGCCCGCGCGCGCCGCGCCGAGGACACCGACTGGGGGCGCATCGTCTCGCTCTACGATGCGCTCGCGCAGGTCGCGCCGTCCCCGGTGGTCGAGTTGAACCGCGCCGTCGCGCTCGCGATGCGTTCGGGTCCCGCGGCAGGTCTCGATGCGGTCGATCGCCTGCTCGGCGAACCCGCGCTGAAGGATTACCACCTGTTGCCGAGCGTGCGCGGCGACCTGCTCGGCGAGCTCGGCCGCCGCGAGGAGGCGCGCACGGAGTTCGAACGGGCCGCTGCGCTGACGCGCAACGAGCGCGAGCGCACGCTGCTGCTGCAACGCGCGCTCGCGCATTCCTGAGTACGCCGAAGCGACAAGCAGGCCGAACAGCGGTATCGTTGACGATCAGCCGGGGCCACAGGGGGCTCGATCGATGCCTGACATCCGAACGCGCGCGAGCGCCTCGCGCCACCGCGCGATCGCATCTGCGCTGTTGCTGCTCGGCGCTGGCTCGGCGGCGACCACTGCGGTCGACGCGAACACACCGAGGCGCGGCGGACCCGTGCTCGTGTCCCAGCACGTCATCGCGGGTGGAGGCGTCACGCGAGCGGCCAGTCCGTGCTTCCTGCTCGATGCAACCGTCGCCGAGCCGGTTGCCGGCCGCGCGACGGGCGGTGGCTACGCGCTCGATGCGGGCTTTCTCGCGATGCCCGCCACCGGCGAGCGCCTGTTCCGCAATGGATTCGAGGATTGCCAACCATGAAGAGCCTGCTGCGCATCGCACTGTGGGGTTGCCTGGCCATGTTCGCGGCGCCGACGCTCGCGCAGGTCGCGCAGCTCCCGGACTTCACCTACCAGGCCCGACTGCAACAGGACGGCCAGCCATTGAACGGCGCGGTCGACCTCATGTTCGTGCTGTACGACGCCGAGATCGGCGGGTCGCAGGTCGGGTCTCCGATCAGCGAGCCTGCATTCCCGGTCACCGATGGCCTGTTCACGGTCAGCCTGAGCTTTCCCGGCGCGTTCACGGGCGACCAGCGGTGGCTCGAGGTACGCGTGAACGGCGTGCCGCTGTCGCCGCGCCAGGCGGTGTCGACGACGCCGGTCGCGCAATTCGCACTCGACGGCAATCCGGGACCGCCGGGACCGCAGGGTGATCCGGGTCCGCAGGGCGTGCAGGGCGATCCTGGTCCGCAAGGCGCGC
>DAIOWG010000109.1:1532-9071 GCA_036758645.1 Dokdonella sp.
AAGGCGAACCGGGTCCGCAGGGCGCGCAAGGTCCGCAAGGCGTGCAGGGCGATCCTGGTCCGCAAGGCGCGCAAGGCGAACCGGGTCCGCAGGGCGCGCAAGGTCCGCAAGGCGTGCAGGGCGATCCGGGTCCGCAAGGCGTGCAGGGCGATCCGGGTCCGCAGGGCGTGCAGGGCGAACCCGGTCCCGAAGGACCCCAAGGTCCAGCGGGCGGCTCGTTCGCCGATGCGCCTGCCGACGGCCAGCTCTACGCGCGCTACAACAACACCTGGGTCGCCCTCGATCCCGGCAGCGGCCAGCCTGCGCTCGAATCGGTGATCCTCGCCGACAACCCGACGCTCTACTACACGCTCGACGAGGCGCCCGGCGCCACCGTGTTCGACGACATCGGCTCGGCCGACATCGACGTCATGCTGAGCGGAGCCGCGATCACGTTGAAACCCGGATGGAGCCGGCTGTTCCCGACCAGCGATGCGAACTACCTGCGCATGAACGAGGGCAACGGCAAGGCGTCCGCGGTGGGCAATCCGACCGGGCTTTCGAACCCGAGCGGCTCGCTCACGGTGGAGGCCGTTTACAGCCCGCAGACCAATGGCGCCGGGTTCCAGCCGATCCTGTTCATCGGTGACGATGCGCCCGCGATTCCGTTCCTCGTGTTCGGCGTGTCCAACCTGCAGCCACGCCTGCAGGTGGCCAACGACATGCGCATCGACCTTTCCGGACTGACCGCGGGCCACGCGTACCACATCGCGGCGGTGCTGGACGCCGATGCGAACCAGGTGCGCTTCTACATCAACGCGCGTCTGTTGCAGGTGCAGTCGATGTTCGGCTATCCGCCCGCGCCGTTCCAGCCGCTCGTGAATCCGAAGGTCTACGTTGCATCGGAACCCGGCGCGGATCGCCCGTTCGTCTACGCCACGCTCGGCCACGTCGCGCTGTTCTACGGCCAGGCGCTGAGCGAGGCACAGATCGCCGCGCACGCGCAGGCGGCGGGCTTGTACGGGCACTGAGGCGCGCGCGGCGCACGCGCCGGGGTTCGGAAACGACGCTCGTGGGTCCCGTCGCGGTGCGCCTGCGACCCACGCTGCGCGTCGCGCCCGATCCCGCGCCGGCGCCGGCTTCAGGTAGCCGCAGCGGGCGGCACGAGCGCGGTCAGCGAGCAGCCGCTCTTGGCCTCGAGCTTGCGTGATTCGCTCGCGACGCGCAGGCGCCCCTGTTCGTCGACGCAGAACAGCACGAGTGCATCTGCGCCGTGCGTCTTGCGGAAGGCCTCGAGTCCGAACGCTTCAGACAGGCGCGTGCTCTTGATGCGCCAGCCTTCGTCGAGCTTGCGTTCGAACGCGCCGAGCGTCACGTCCGCGCCGAACAGTCGATCGGCGCGGATCGCATCGGACTGCTCGCGACGCCGATCCCCGTTGGCCGCGGCTTCGCGCACGCGCAGGCGGAACACGCGGTGGCGCCCGAACTCGGGTCGGTAGCGAACGCACGCGAGGCTGTTGTGCTCCCGCCGCGTGGACATCGCGAACAGCCGGCCGAGGCCATCGAGCGGCAGCGTGCGTTCGGCATGTTCGCTGAGCGGATCGCCATACCAGACCGGCAACCCGGCCATGCGCGCCGCCTGGATGTCGGGCCAGTCATCGTCCGCGACCAGCACCCGCACGCCCTGGTCGACGAGCGCCTTCGAAACCGTGCGCGCGACGCGATTCGCGCCGATCACGAGCACCCCGCGCGGCTCCGGCTCGGCGACGCCGAGCCAGCGCGCGAGCGGGCCCGCGGTCGCGCTCTGCAGCACGACCGTGCCGATGATCAAAGCGAACGTCAGTGGCACCAGCAGCTCGGCCCCTTCGATGCCTTGCGACTCGAGGCGCAGTGCGAACAGCGCGGAGACCGCGGCGGCGACGATGCCGCGCGGCGCGATCCATGCGACCAGCGCGCGCTCGCGCCAGGACAGCGAGCCACCGATGCTGCTGGCGAGCACCGCCAGCGGACGGGCGAGGATCTGCGCGACGAGCAGGATCAGGACGCCCGCGGGCAAGGCGCCGGGTGGCAGCGGCCAGCGCAGGCGCGCAGCGAGCAGGATGAACAGCGCGCTGATCAGCAGCGTGCTGAGATGTTCCTTGAACGACAGGATTTCCTCGATCGCGAGACCGCGCAGGTTCGCCAGCACGATGCCCATCACGGTGACCGCGAGCAGCCCCGACTCGTGCGCGAGCTGGTTCGAGCTGGTGAAGGTCAGCAGCAACACCGACAGCGTGCCGTAGGTCTGCAGGTATTCCGGCAGCCAGTTGCGGCGCAACAGGAACGCGAGCACTGCGGCACCGAGTGCGCCGCAGCCCGCGCCGGCGAGGATCGTGAGGCCGAACACCCGCAGCGAATGCCCGTCCTGTTGAGACACGATCGCCTCGTAGACCAGCACCGCCAACAGCGCGCCGAGCGGATCGATGACGATGCCTTCCCAGCGCAGCACGTTCGAGATGCGCGCGTTCGGTCGCACGCTGCGCAGCATCGGCATGATCACGGTGGGGCCGGTCACGCAGGTCAGCGCGCCGAACAGCGCGGCCAGTTCCCATGACAATCCCGCGATCCAGTGCGCGGCCGCCGCGAGCACGATCACGGTCACCAGCGCGCCCAGCGTCACGAGCCGGGAGACCGTGCCACCGACGCCAGCGAGTTCGTCGAAACGCAGGCTCGCCGCGCCTTCGAACAGGATGATCGCGACCCCGAGCGTGACGAACGGGAACAGCAGCGGGCCCATCGCCGCATCCGGATCGAGCCAGCCCAGGCCCGGGCCGAGCACGAGCCCGAGCAACAGCAGGAACAGGATCGCGGGCAGGCGCACGCGCCACGCGAGCCATTGCGCGCAGAAGCCGAGCGCTGCGAGCGCGGCGAGTTGCAGCGCGGGCGCCACGCTCATCGTTCGCCGCTGGCGGTCGCGCTCGCTGCCGCTGCCGCTGCCGCTTCCGGCGTGGCAGGGCCTGCGTCGCACACCACGCGCTTGCGTGGCGTCGACGAATTCGCCGCACGCGTCGACTGGCCGGCCTTGGGCATGCGCGAGGACAGCGGCAACACTTCTTCGTTGAGCCGCCAGTCGTAGATCACGGCGAAGGCGAGCACGCGTGCGACGTACTCGCGCGTCTCGCGGTACGGGATGGTCTCGATGAAGAAGTCCGGTTCGAGCCTCGCGCGCGCGTCGAGCCAGCGCCGCACCGGCCGCGCCCCGGCGTTGTAAGCCGCGCTCGCGAGCCACGGGTTGCCGTCGAACTCGCGCGCCATCTGGCCGAGGAAACGCGTGCCGAGCTTGACGTTGTACTCCGGATCGAACAGCCCGTTGACGCCCCTCCACGCGACGTCCGCCGACTTCGCGACCTGCTTGCCGACGGCCGGCAGCAGCTGCATCAAGCCGTAGGCATCCGCATGCGAACGTGCGTCCGCCATCCACGCGCTCTCGGCGCGGATGATCGCGTAGGCCCACGCGGGGTCGATGCCGGCTTCGCGCGCGTCGCGCCGCACCTGGTGCTCCATCGCGATCGGGAAGCGCTGCTCGTACAGCCGGCGCGTCTCGGGTGCACCCGAGAACGCGAACACCGCGCGGTCGTACCAGCCGCGGCGATACGCGAGGTCGGCCGCGAGGCGCTGCTGCGCAGGCTCCAGTTTGGACATCGCGAAATCCCACTCGCGCCGGCCTTCGCGCAGCATGCCGAGTTCGCGGAATTCGAATGCGCGTGCGAGATCGGGCTGGCGCTCGAGTCGCGCGGCGGCGTGCGCGTCGGCCGCCAGCGTGTCCGGGCAGATCGAGTACGGCCGCCCGATCCAGTCGGCCGCGAGGAAGCCGTGGAACGTCGCTTCGCGCGCAACTTCGCCGAGCAGCGCAGTCGCCTCCACGTCGCGCCCGAGCTTCATCAGCATGCGTCCGCGCAGGTAGCGCCACTGCGGATCGGCCTTCTGCTCGTCGGACATCCGCTCGAGCGCTTCCAGCGTGCCTTCGTAGTCCGCCGCCGCGAGCGCGCCGCGAACCCGCCATTCGCGGGTCGCGTCGTCATCGGCCTCGGGCGGCAGCGCCTTCAGCCGCGCCAGCGCATCGGGTGAATAGCTCGTCGCGCGATACAACGCGATCGCATTCAGGATGCGCTTCTTCTGCGCCGGCTCCCACTCGAAGCGGGCAGCGAGATCCGCCCAGGCCGTTTCGGCCGCGGCGCTGTCGCGGCGTGCATGGCGCGCGAGGCCCCAGGCCAGCGCGTCGCGCGTGCGCGGCGAGTCGGGCCAACTCCTCGCCTTGCCAAAGCTCGCGGGCGCATCGCGCAGCGCCGCGAGCACGCGATCCGCGTCCACGCGCAGCGCGCCATCGATCCATCCGGCCACCTGTGCCACCGCGTCGGCCTGGCCGGCCTCGGCCGCGCGCGCGATTCTCGCCCACGCCTGCGCATCGTCGATGAGGCCGCTCGCACGCGCATGCGCGATCACCTGATGGCAGGCGTCGGGAAGGCGCTGGCCGCCGCGCCACACGGATTCGAGGTCGCGCGCGAAGTCGAGCGTTTCGCCGGCGAGGCGCCGTGCCTGCAAGGCATGGCATTGCAGGTCGCGCTCTTCGCTGCCGGCGTAGAGCGCGCGCACGCGCGTCCACTCGCCGCGTCGCGCGAGTTCGCGCAGCCAGGCCGCGCGCAGGTCCGCGGCGGCGAGCGTGTCCGGCCAGCGTTCGAGGAATCGCCCGACCGCTTCCGGCCGCGCATGCTTGAGGTCGCGGCGCAGCGCGGCGAGTTCGATGTACGGGTAGGGCGGGTAGTCACTGTCGACCGCTGCGGCGAGCTTGCGCCAGTCGGAGTCCGCGCCGCGCGCGGCCGCCGCGAGCGCGGCGCGGAAGGCGTTGCGCTCGCCGGCACGATCGGTCGCGGCGAGCGGCGGCGCCGCGGCGGCGAACATGACCAGCACGGTGGCGAGCACACGCAACAGGCGAAAACGACCTCGGGCAAACGGCATGCGGGGGATGGCGGTGGGAACGGGCGACCAGTCTAACCCCAGCCCCTCGGCGCAGCGGATCGCGACCGAACGCGCAGGATCCGGCACAGGTGCTAGCGAAAATTCAACCAATGTTTTACATTTTCTTGACACTCCTGCTCGCACGTGAGTGTCTGACGATGGCTTCCCACCCTGAGGAGGTTCGTTCCATGCACGTCCCTGGCAAGCACGCCCCGCTGTATCGCGCCCTCGCGCTCGCTGGTGCGGTGGCCCTCTCCGCTCCGGTGCTGGCCCAGGACCGGGCCGGCGACGACACCCAGATGCTGGAAGCGATCGAGGTCACCGGGTCGCGGATCAAGAAGGCCGAGATCGAAGGCCAGTCGCCGGTGCAGGTCGTCACCGCGGCGGATATCGAAGCGACGGGCCTCGGTTCGATCGGCGACGTGATCCAGCGCCTCTCGGTCAGCGGCTCGTCGATCAACACCAAGTTCAATTCGGCCGGCAACTTCGGCTTCCCGCCCGATGGCGGTGGCGTCGGATCGGGTTCGACCACGGTCTCGCTGCGCAATCTCGGCGCCAAGCGCACGTTGATCCTCGTCGACGGCCTGCGCTGGGTCAGCGAGTCGTCGGCCTCGGGCGTCTCTGCCGCGGTCGATCTCAACACGCTGCCGGCGAGCGCGGTCGATCGCATCGAAATCCTCACCGACGGCGCGTCTTCGCTGTACGGTTCCGACGCGATCGCGGGCGTGATCAACATCATCACGAAGAAGAGCCAGGACGGCGGCGCCGCGCGCCTCTACTTCGGGGACTACTCCACCGGCGATGGCTCGACCCAGCAGGCGAACGTCTCGCTCGGCGGCCAGGGCGAGCGCTACGACTTCTTCGTCGACGTCAGCTATTACGACCAGGACCGGATCAGTTCGGATGCGTGGGAGAACTCGCGCTACGCGACGCCCGGCATCGGCGGCCAGGTCAACCCCGGCAGCTGGAGTTCGGCGACGCCCAACGGACGCTTCACGTTCGCACCGGGCGATCCGACCAACGACTTCGGCGGCCTCTGCCCCGAGGATGGCGGCGCGACGTTCTGCAATCTTTCCGGCGATGGCCAGGGCGGCTTTCGCCCGTGGTCGAACGCCGAGCGCTTCAACTTCGCGCCGTACAACCTGCTGCTCACGCCATCCGAGCGCAAGTCGCTGTTCGCGCAGGGCACCTATCGCCTGACCGATCGCATCAGCTGGAACCTCAAGGGCACCTACACCCGGCGCGAGTCGGTCAACCAGGCCGCGCCCGAGCCGATCTTCCTCGGCTCCGAAGCCGGCAGCGGTGGCCTTGCCGATCTGGTCGGCATCGACGCGAGCAATCCGTACAACCCGTTCGGGACGATCGCGCCCGAAGGTTCCTTCATCACGCGCCGGCCGGTGGAAGGCGGCCCGCGCGTGTTCGCGCAGGATGTCGACACCAGCTACTTCAGCACCGGCCTCAAGGGCGACTTCAATGTCGGCGAACGCCTGTTCTTCTGGGACGTGAACTTCGTGAGCGCCCAGAACAAGGCCACGCAGACCGTCAACGGCACTTACAACATCGCGCACATCCAGCGCGCGCTCGGGCCGGTCGACGAATGCACCGCGCCCTGCGTGCCGTTGAACCTGTTCGGCGGTCCCGGTTCGATCACGCGCGAGATGCTCGACTACATCCTGTTCACCGAGACCGATCGCAGCCAGCAGAAGCTGACCGACTGGACCGCGAACATCTCGGGCGACCTGTTCCAGATGCCTGCGGGCGGCCTCGCGTTCGCGGCCGGTTACGAGCATCGCAAGCAGAGTGGCTTCTACACGCCCGACTCGATCGTGACGGCGGGCGAGTCGAACGGCGTCCCGTCCGGCCCGACCGAAGGCGAATACTCGGTCAACGAGTACTACCTCGAGTTCAACGTGCCCCTGCTTGCGGACATGGCCGCGGTCAAGCGCCTCGACCTCAGTATCGCGTCACGCTATTCCGACTACTCGAACTTCGGCGGCACCACCAACAACAAGTTCGGCCTGCGCTGGCAGATCTCGGACGACTTCACCTTGCGCAGCACCTGGGCCGAGGGATTCCGCGCTCCGTCGATCGGCGAACTGTTCGGAACCTTCTCGCGCTTCGATGCGCAGATCCAGGATCCCTGCAACTCGGCCACCGGCCAGACCGCGATCAATTGCGCGGCGCTCGGCGTGCCTGATCCGGAAAACTTCGAGCAGGCCAATTCGCAGATATCGGTCGTGACCGGAGGCAATCCGAACCTGCGACCCGAAGAAGCCACCAGCTTCACCGCCGGCGCGATCTACAGCCCCGACTGGGCCGCGAACAGTGCGTGGTCGCAGAAGCTCGATCTCGAACTGACGTACTACCGGATCAGCATCAAGGATGCGATCCAGGCATCCGATGCGCAGACCCAGCTCGAACGCTGCGTGGCGACGCTCGATCCGGTGTTCTGTGACGGCATCGGGCGTTCCTCGGGTGGCAACATCAACCACTTCGACAACACGCTGTTCAACCTCGGGCGCGTCGAGACCAGGGGCGTCGACTTCGGCGTGAACTGGCTCGGCA
>DAIOWG010000110.1:0-9031 GCA_036758645.1 Dokdonella sp.
TCGGCGTCAACGACCTCGTGATCGTCGACACCGGCGACGCGGTGCTGGTCTCGCACCGCGAGCGCGCGCAGCAGGTCAAGCTCGTGGTCGAGCGCCTGCGCGCGACCAACCACGCAGCCGCGAGCGTGCACCAGACGGTGCATCGGCCGTGGGGCAGCTACACCGTGCTCGAGGATGGCGCGGACTGCAAGGTCAAGCGCCTGACGGTCAAGCCCGGCCACGTGCTGTCGCTGCAATTGCATCATCGCCGCAGCGAGCATTGGACCGTCGTCGAGGGCACCGCCAAGGTGCGCGTCGGCGAGCGCGAATTCCTGCTCAACCGCAACGAGTCCACCTACATCCCCATGGACACGGTGCATCGCCTCGAGAACCCGACTGCGACCGACATCCACCTGATCGAGGTGCAGTGCGGCGATTACTTCGGCGAGGACGACATCGTGCGGCTCGAAGACCGCTACGGGCGCACGACCGCGCATTCCTGAGCGCACGCGCTGCTGCGCGAAGCGCTCAGGCGGCATCGTCCCAGGGCAACAGGCGCCGGAATTCTTCCCTGACCACCTCGTAGCACTCGCACGACATGCTTTCGAGTCGGGGTCGGTCGAGCACGCGGATCCGTCCGCGGCGGTACTCGATCACGCCTGCACGCTGCAGCTTTCCGGCGGCTTCCGTGACGCCTTCGCGGCGGACCCCGAGCATGTTCGCAATGAGCTCCTGCGTCATCGTGAGTTCGTTCGAAGCGAGGCGGTCGAGGCTCATCAGCAGCCAGCGGCACAGTTGCTGGTCGACGCTATGGTGCCGGTTGCACACCGCCGTCTGGCCCATCTGCGTCAGCAGCGCCTGGGTGTAGCGCAGGAACAGCTGTTGCACCGGACCCGCGAGCACGAATTCGTCCCGGATGTGCTGCGCGCGCATGCGGAACGCGGTGCCCGCGCTCTGCACGACGGCCCGATCGGGCGTGGTTCCTCCGCCCATGAACAGCGAGATGCCGACGAGTCCTTCGTTGCCGACGATCGCGATCTCGGCCGACGAGCCGTCCTTCATGACGTAGAGCAGGGACACGATCGAATCGACCGGGAAATACACGTGTGCCTGGTCGACGCCCGATTCGTAGACCACCTCGCCGAGGCGCAGGTCGACTGGCGAGAGATGCGGTGCGAAGCGTTCCCATTCCGCCTCGGGAATGGCGCCGAGCAGTCGGTTCTGCCGCGGGACGGCGGCCTGCGTGGCCATCGGGAATCCTTCCGGTTTTCGCAGCGACCGGCCGGGCTCCGGGATGCCCGGGCCAGTCCCGCGGTGGTGCGTGTCACGCAGCGTATACAGGTAGCTGGCCCGTTGCCAGCGCGGGCCTCGCCGGGAGGCGTGTTCGAAGGCGCCTGCGTGGCGGTCCGCCATCGAACGCCACGACGCCCGCGGCGCGCGGCGTGCGCGATGACGGCGTGGCCTGCACGCAGGATTTCCGGGCCTCCGCGAGGGCCTATGTGGGCTGACGTACAGAGGTTCGCCCGACTTTGCCGTACCTTCGTCGGTGTCGGGATTCAATCCCGGCGGCGCGCCACACGGAGGTGGCGGGCCTTCTCTCCGCGAATCAATCGAGAACTCGCCATGAACCTGCAATGGGTGTCCTGTTCGGATTCGTTGCCACGTGAAGGCGATCTCATCCGATTCCTGCTCGACCGACGCGACGCGTCGCTCGACGGCATCTATGTGCGAGGCGCGTTCCGCTCGCGCTGGAACGCGTACGACGTGGGTCGCGTGCGCTCGTGGCGCACGACGGACGCGTCCGAATCCGGATCGCCCCCCCTCGCAGCCGCCTGAAAGCGGTCGCGCGTACGCGCCCTCGCCAGCGCGCGCGGGGAGGCAGGAGGGGTGTCGGCGCGCTGCGTTCGCCGTGGCCTTCGGCGCCGCGCCTGCACGGCGCCTGATCGTACCGCCGCGTGCCGCCTTGCTCGCACGGGGCCCGCCAACGCGCGTTTGCGACCCCTGCGGATGATCGCGCCCGCTGCATCGGATAGCATCGAAGTGCCGACGCAGTGGGAGATCCGCATGGTTTCGATTCGCTGGCTGGGCCTTGTCGCCATCGCTTTCGCGGTGGCCACGCCTCGCGCGCAGGGTGCTGCGGACGTTCCGCTCGCCGACTTCGCGCGTCACCAGCAATACGACGATGTGCAGATCTCGCCCGACGGCGAGCATCTCGCGGCGATCTCGATCGTCGATGACACGCGCATGCTGTCGCTGATCCGCCTCTCCGACATGAAGGGCTTCAACGTGAAGCCGCGCGATGGCGGCGAGGTGGTCGAATTCTGGTGGGTGTCGCCGACACGCGTTTTCTACAGCATCGCCGAACGCACCGGCGCGCTGGTGCAGCCGACGCACATGGGTGAACTCTACGCGGTCAATGTCGACGGCAGCGGCAAGCGCGCGATGGCCGGATATCGCGCGGATGGCGAGTGGACGTTCGCCGACATGGTCAGGCCTGCGCAGGTCATCGATGGCCGGGTACTGATCGCGCGTTATCGCTGGAACGGCAGCACCGACGGATCGCATCCGACCGCGATGCGCATGGACATCGCGAGCGGGGCGGAGAAGGAGGTCGCGGTCGCGCCGATCCGCAACGCGGCGTTCGTCGCCGACAACGACGGCGAGGTGCGCTTCGCCTATGCCAATGGCACCGACCACAAGCGGCGCGTCTACCACCGCCTCAAGGCCGGTAGCGAGTGGCAACTCGTGTTCGACGAGTCGAAGGGCGACGCGCTCGTGCGCCCGCTCGCGTTCACGCGCGACAACCGCGTGGCCTGGTTCGAGTGCCCGGGCAGCCACGGCGTCGGCGGACTGTGTCGCTGGGACGTCGAGACGCGCAAGCTCGCCACGCTCTGGAGCGGAAAGGAAGCAGAACTCGACGGTCTCGTGCGCAGCTTCGACCGCAAGGACATCGTCGCGCTGCGTTCGATGCCGGGACGCAGCGCGGTCACGCTGGTCGACAAGGAGGCGCCCGAGTCTAAGCTGCTGGTCGGCCTGATGCAGCAGTTCCCGGGCGAAGACGTGCAGATCACGAGCAGCACGACCGACGGCCGCAAGGTCGTGTTCCTCGTCTCGAGCGGACGCGATCCCGGGACCTACTACCTCTACGACGCCGACTCGCGCAAGGCGAGCCTGTTGCTCGCGCGTCGCCCGTGGATCGATCCCGCACGGATGGGCGCGGTGGAGCCGATCACGCTCGCGGCACGCGACGGGCTCGCGTTGCACGGTTACCTGACGATGCCGCCGGGCCGGCAGGACGCGAAAGCCTTGCCGATGGTGGTGTACGTGCACGGCGGACCGTACGGCGTGCGTGACTACTGGGAGTTCGATCCGTACGCGCAGATGCTCGCGAGTCGGGGCTACGCGGTCCTGCAGGTCAACTTCCGCGGCTCGGGCGGCTACGGCGACGCCTTCATGAAGGCGGGCTTCGGCGAGTGGGGCGCGAAGATGCAGGACGACGTCACCGACGCGACGCGTTGGGCAATCGCACAGGGCATCGCGGATCCGAAGCGCATCTGCATCTTCGGCGGCAGCTACGGCGGCTACGCCGCGCTGCAGGGCGTCGTGAAGGAGCCGGACCTCTACCGCTGCGCGATCGGCTACGTCGGCGTCTACGACCTCAACCTCATGTACTCGCGCGGCGACATCCCGCAGTCGATGTACGGCGACAACTACCTCAAGATGGTGCTCGGCGAAGACCAGGCCGTGCTGCGCGCGCGCTCGCCCGCGGCGAACGTCGAGCGCATCAAGGCGAAGCTCATGCTGATCGTCGGCGGCCAGGACAAGCGCGTGCCGCCGGTACAGGGCCAGACCTTGCGGGCGGCGCTCGGCAAGGCCGGCATCGAGCACGAATGGCTGTACCAGCGCACCGAAGGCCATGGCTTCTACGACGAGAAGAACGCCGCGGACATGTTCGGGAAGATGATCGCGTTCCTCGAGGGCAACACCGCTAGCGTGACGCCGTAACCACACGCATCCGCGTCGATCAGTCGTCCTGCGCGGTCGCGCATTCGTCGAGGATGTGTCCACCGCCGCGACAGCCACAGGCTGGGCGAGCTGGAGGTCGAGTCCGGTCGCGCCAGCGCGCCGCTTGTCGCCCGCGCTGCCGAGCCTGCTGAGGGCAACCAGCATGATGTCCGCGTGGCCCGCTTGGACCGCACGCGCCCGTTCAGCGGGGATTTGGCCGTGCGGCATGGCGCGGAGTAGGCTGGGGGCGTCCCGGTCGCACGTGTCCGGTTCGTGGATCAACGGGAGTCGGTCATGAGGATTGAGGCCGCGGTAACGCGCGCACAGGGTGCTGCGTTCTCGATCGAATCGGTGACGCTGTCGGCACCCGGCCCGAACGAGGTGTTGATCCGGGTCGTCGCGACCGGCGTGTGCCACACGGATGCAGTAGGGCGCGAACTCGCGGTGTCGCCTTACCCGATCGTGCTCGGGCATGAGGGGTCGGGCGTCGTCGAGCAGGTCGGCGACAACGTCGGCGGCCTCGCCCCGGGTGACCACGTCGTGATGTCGTTCGCGCACTGCGGACATTGCGAAAACTGCCTGACCGGGCATCCGACCGTCTGTGCGACGTTCAACGAACTCAACTTCGGCGGTCGCATGGAGGACGGCACCGCGCGCCTGCACCAGGGGGACGTGGCGCTGTCGACGTTCTTCGGCCAGTCCTCGTTTGCCACCCACGCGGTCGCGCACGAGCGCAACGTGGTCAAGGTCGACAAGGACGTGGATCTCGCGCTGCTCGGGCCGCTCGGGTGCGGCATACAGACGGGCGCAGGCACGGTGCTCAACCGCCTCAAGCCCGCGTTCGGCTCGTCGATCGCGATCTACGGCTGCGGTGCCGTCGGACTCAGCGCGGTGATGGCCGCGAAGATCGCGGGTTGTCCGCGGATCTTCGCGGTCGACGTGCACGACAACCGCCTCGACCTCGCGCGCGAACTCGGCGCCACGCACGCGCTCAATGGCAGGAAGGTCGACGTGGTCGAGGAGATCAAGGCGGCCTCCGATGGGGGCACGCACCACGCCGTCGAAACCACGGGCGCGCCGCCGGTCGTGCGGCAATGCCTGAATGCGCTCCGCCCGCTCGGCGTCGCCGCGATCGTCGGCGTGACGCCGAAGATGGAGATCGACGTCCACAACGACCTGATGGCCGAGGGCAAGAGCATGGTCGGCGTGATCGAGGGCGACTCGGTGCCGCGCGTGTTCATTCCGCGGCTCGTGGAGTTCTACAAGGCCGGGAAGTTTCCGTTCGACCGACTCGTGCGTTTCTACGAGTTCGCGGACATCGCGCAGGCTTTCGAGGACAGCAGCAGCGGCGCCACGGTCAAGCCGGTATTGCGCCATTCATGAGCGGGAAGACCGCCGCACTGGTACGAAGGAGCGGACATGAGACGTCATCCAACCGCAGCCACCACGAAGTGGATCTCCGGCATCGGCGTGGCAGTCCCGCTGATCTTGCTGGCCGCCGCGTCGCATGCGCAGGATCAACCGCAGTGGCGCAGCGGGAAATACCTCTATGACAATGTCTGCGGCCATTGCCACAAGCCCGAGGTCGGCGTCGGCACCGTGCTGCAGGGGCGCGTGTTGCCGCTCGAGTACCTCAAGGTGATGGTGCGCAACGGTTTCAATGCGATGCCTGCGTTCCCGGATTCGTTCGTCGACGATGCCTCGCTGGCGGAACTCGGCAAGTACCTCGCATCACTGCCGCCGGTTCCGGTGCCGCCGCCCAAGCCTGCGCCAAAGCCACGGCCCGGAGCCACGCCATGACGATCGATCGCCGTTCGCTGATCAAGGGCATCGCCGCGTGCGGAATCGCGGCACCGATCCTCGCTGCGCTGCCCACGCTCGCGCAAGCGGGCATGCGCGCGCCCACGCCGGATCGGACGCTTCGCGTGATGGTAGGCGCCGGCGCGGCTGCCTCGCCATTCGTGCGCGGCGTGCGCACAGTTGCGCCCGCACGTGCGCTGGACGTTCGCGAAGCGGGCCTTGCGATCGGCTTCCTGCTCGGTTTCGAGCAGGAGCTGCATAGCGGCCCGCCGACGCGCGTGATCGGACTGCTCGACGACGCGCTCGCGACGCCGCTGCTGGATCTCGCGCGCAGCGCGGGTGCGCGAGTGGCGTGGCTGGGCCAGCATGTCGCCGATGCTGGAAGGATGAGCCATCGGCTCGTGACGTCGCCGCGGACGGAGGCGTGCGCGCTTGCGTTCGGGCATTACCTCGAGGCCTGCGGCGCGGCGTTCACGCTCGATCACGAGCGTCCGTACCGCGCGGCCGCGAGCGTGCGCTCCGGCGCCATCGCACGCGCGGATGGCCACGCCGACCGGTGGGCGACTGTGATCGGCGCGCTGCTCGCATCGCCCGCGGCACCGGCACTCGACGAGGCGCTGCGGATTCGTACCGCCGACGTGCCGCTGCGCGGCAGTTTCGTGTCGTTCTCGATCGAGACCTGAAGGAGACGCACCGATGTCCGCACAAGACGAAGGGGTATTGCCGAGTGGCGTCACCCGGCAAGCGTTCGACAAGGCCATCGACGAGTTCCGCGCGCTGCTGGGAGACGCGAACGTGCTCGTACGCGACGAGCAGCTGGTGCCCTACAACAAGATCATGATGCCCGTGGACAACGCGGCGCACGCACCCTCCGCGGCGTTGACGGCCACGACGGTGGAACAGGTGCAGGGCGTCGTGAAGATCTGCAACGACCACGCGATCCCGATCTATCCAATCTCGACTGGCCGCAACTTCGGCTACGGCTCGGCCGCGCCGGTGCAGCGCGGACAGGTGATCCTCGATCTCAAGAAGATGAACCGGATCATCAAGATCGATGCGGACATGTGTTACGCGCTGGTCGAGCCCGGCGTGACCTACGGCCAGCTCTACAACTACATCCAGGAACACAAGCTGCCGGTGATGCTGTCGTTCTCCGCGCCGTCCGCGATCGCGGGACCGGTCGGCAACACGATGGACCGCGGCGTCGGCTACACGCCCTATGGCGAGCACTTCATGATGCAATGCGGGATGGAGGTCGTGCTCGCGAACGGCGAGGTCTACCGCACCGGCATGGGCGGCGTGCCCGGCAGCAATACCTGGCAGATCTTCAAGTGGGGCTACGGCCCCACGCTCGATGGCATGTTCACGCAGGCCAACTACGGCATCTGCACCAAGATGGGCTTCTGGCTGATGCCCAAGCCCCCGGTGTTCAAGCCGTTCGAGGTGATCTTCGAGAACGAGGAAGACATCGTCGAGATCGTCGACCTGCTTCGCCCGCTGCGCATGTCCGGCACCATCCCCAATTCGGTGGTGATCGCAAGCACGCTGTGGGAAGCGGGCAGTGCCCACCTGACCCGCGCGCAGTACATCACCGAGCCAGGCCATACGCCCGACAGCGTGATCAGGCAGATGCAGAAAGACACCGGCATGGGAGCCTGGAACCTCTACGCCGCGCTCTACGGCACGCGCGAACAGGTCGACGTGAACTGGAAGATCGTCACCGATGCCTTCAGGAAACTCGGCAAGGGGCGCATCGTCACCGAGGAAGAGGCCGGCGGCACGCAGCCGTTCAAGTACCGCGCCGAACTTATGTCCGGCGTGCCGAACCTGCAGGAATTCGGGCTCTACAACTGGCGCGGCGGCGGCGGCTCGATGTGGTTCGCACCGGTCAGCGAAGCGCGCGGCAGCGAGTGCAGGAAGCAGGCCGCACTGGCCAAGCGGATCCTGCACAAGCACGGCCTCGACTACGTCGCGGAGTTCATCGTCGCGCCACGCGACATGCACCATGTGATCGATGTGCTGTACAACCGTACCGATGCCGAGGAAACGCGGCGCGCCGATGCCTGCTTCAACGAACTGCTCGACGAGTTCGAGAAGGAAGGCTACGCCGTGTATCGCGTCAACACGCGATTCCAGGAGCGCGTCGCGCGCAGCTACGGTCCGGTCAAGCGGAATGTGGAACACGCGATCAAGCGCGCGCTCGACCCGAACAACATCCTCGCACCGGGCCGTTGCGGCATCGACCTCGCGACGTACAAGCCGTCCTGATCGCTGCGTTGCCGCGGCGTCGCGCGCCGCGGAAGGGGGCACGGAGGTGCGGCCCGCGCGTGCTCAATTCCACGCCAGCCACTCGCCGGGCCGGAGCACCCTCACGATCGGGCCACCGGCGACGGACGCGCGTTCGAGGCGCCCGAGCGCGTCGGCCACTTCGGCGTAGCCTTCCGCGCCAGAAACACCGTAGTGGATCGGAACGATGACCTTCGCACCGAGTATCGTCGCGGCGGACATCGCCTGCTCGGGCGTGAGGACGGCGGACGCGTCGCTGGCAGGCTTTCGCCACGAGAAGCGTGCGCCGTTGATCGGCAGGAACACCGCGTCGAAGGGTCCGAGTTGCCGGCCGATGCGCCACCACTCGCCGTGCCACAGGGTGTCGCCCGCGTGGAGGATCCGCCGCCCGCCGCCCGATACCACCCAGGACACCTGCTGGTCGCCGTAGCCGTCCACGGCCGGCACCGGGGTGGCGGTGAAGTCGCCGAGCAGTTGCGGCTCCCACGCGGGCGCGAGCCGCTCGCGTACGTTGTCGGGCAGTGGATCGAAGGCGGTGCCCGCTGCATGGACGAAGGTGCCGCCCTCACGGAGCGCCGCGGCGACCGCGGTCGGATCGAAGTGATCGGGGTGGCGGTGCGTCACGAGCACGAAACGGTCGCCGGTCGCGCCATCGACCGGAATCATCGGATCCTTGAGCGCGTCGTCCCAGACCTTCGGATTGATCAGCGGATCGAGGAACAGCGTGGCGGTCGAGAGCTGCAAGCGGATGCCCGCCCATGCAAGCCTCTGCACGCGCAATGCGTCCGCGGCTGCCGCTCGCGCCGTCGGAAGTCCGAACCCGATGGAAGCCGCAGCGGCGATGCCACCCAGCACGAACGTACGGCGCTTCATGCGCGCAGCGGGAGCCGGATCGGCCAGGGAATCATTCGACGCCGTCGTCATCACATCGACTCCCCGAGCAGGTTGAACCCGAACAGGC
>DAIOWG010000111.1:0-8925 GCA_036758645.1 Dokdonella sp.
AAAAATGTTCCATCCGATGGCGATCACGGTGGTGCTCGCCCTGTCGGGCGCGATGCTGCTGTCGCTGACCTTCGTGCCGGCCGCGATCGCCTTGTTCCTCGGTGGCCGTGTCGACGAGAAGGAGAACCGCTTCATGCAGTGGGTGCGCCGCGGCTATGCGCCCCTGCTGGCCTGGTCGATGCGGCGCACGGCATGGGTGATGGCGGGAGCCGCGGCACTGGTCGTGGCTTGCGGATTCCTTGCGACGCGCCTCGGCGCCGAGTTCATTCCGAACCTCGACGAAGGCGACATCGCCCTGCATGCCTTGCGCATCCCCGGCACCAGCCTCGACCAGGCGGTGACGATGCAGGCCACGCTGGAGGCACGCATCGCCCGGTTCCCGGAAGTGCTGCGGGTATTCAGCAAGATCGGGACGGCCGAGGTGGCGACCGATCCGATGCCGCCGTCGGTCGCCGACACCTTCATCATGATGAAACCGCGTGCGCAGTGGCCCGACCCGCGCAAGCCGCGGGCGCAGCTGGTGGCGGAGATCGAGACCGCGGTGAGGCAACTGCCCGGCAACAACTACGAGTTCACCCAGCCGATCCAGATGCGCATGAACGAACTGATCTCGGGCGTGCGTGCCGACGTCGCGATCAAGCTGCATGGCGACGACCTCGACCTGCTGGTCGAGGTCGGCGAACGCATCGCAGCGGCGGCGAGATCGGTACCGGGCGCGGCGGACGTCACGCTCGAACAGGCCACCGGCCTTCCGATGCTCGCCGTGGTGCCGGACCGTCAGGCACTGGCGCGCTACGGCCTCAATCCCGGCGTGGTACAGGACACCGTGGCGACCGCGGTGGGTGGCGAGGTTGCCGGTCAGTTGTTCGAGGGCGACCGCCGTTTCGACATCGTCGTCCGCCTGCCCGAACGGCTGCGCCAGGATCCCGCCGCGCTCGCCGACCTGCCGATCCCGCTCGGCCGCAGCGACAACGCGGACGAGTCGAGCCGGGTCGCCGGCTGGTCGGCCGGTGCCCCGCGCACCGTGCCGCTGCGCGAGGTCGCGCGGATCGAAACGCAGCAGGGGCCGAACCAGGTCAACCGCGAAAATGGCAAGCGCCGCGTCGTGGTGACCGCCAATGTGCGCGGGCGCGACCTCGGCGGCTTCGTCGACGAGGTGCGCCAGCGGATCGCCACCGACGTGCACGTGCCGAGCGGCTACTGGGTGGACTATGGCGGCACGTTCGAGAAGCTGATCTCCGCGAGCGAGCGCCTTTCGCTGGTGGTGCCGTTGACGCTCGCCATCATCTTCGCGCTGCTGTTCATGGCATTCGCCTCCGTCCGCGACGCACTGGTGGTGTTCAGCGGCGTGCCACTCGCATTGACCGGTGGCGTGGTCGCGCTGGCCCTGCGCGGGATCCCGCTGTCGATCTCGGCCGGCGTCGGCTTCATCGCGCTGTCCGGCATTGCGGTGTTGAACGGCCTCGTGATGATCGCCTTCATCCGCAAGCTGCGCGAACAGGGCGAGCCGCTCGAGCGGGCGATCGTCGACGGCGCGCTCGGGCGGCTGCGTGCGGTGCTGATGACCGCGCTGGTCGCCTCGCTGGGATTCCTGCCGATGGCGTTCAACGTCGGCGCGGGTTCGGAAGTGCAGCGCCCGCTCGCAACCGTGGTGGTCGGCGGGATCGTGTCATCGACGTTGCTCACGCTGCTGGTGCTGCCCGCGTTGTATGGTTGGCTGCATCGCCACGCGCATGCACGCGAGCGGGCGTAGGCACTCGAGGCGCGCCGTCGCGGGAGGAGCTTCAGCCCCGATCGCCCGCCACGGGCAACGGCAACGGGACTGAAGTACCTCCCCGCGAGTCCAAGGGATCCATCGCATGACGTATCTGGTCATCTGCACGGTCGCGCTGCTCGCATCGGGCCTGACGTTCTTCTCCGGGTTCGGCCTCGGCACGCTGCTGCTGCCCGCGTTCGCGCTGTTCTTCCCGATCGGACAAGCGATCGCGATGACCGCCGTCGTGCACTTGCTCAACGGCCTGTTCAAGTTCGCGCTGGTGGGCCGGCATGCCGACCGCGCGGTGGTGCTTCGCTTCGGCCTGCCGGCCCTCCTCGCGGCGTTGCTCGGCGCCTGGGTATTGTCCGGCTTGACCGGCATGGCACCGCTGTATCGCTACAGCGCCTTCGGGCACGTGTTCGCGGTGGAACCGGTCAAGCTGGCGGTGGGCGTGCTGCTGTTGCTGTTCGCGCTGGTGGAACTGGTGCCGCGACTTCGCGACCTCTCGTTCACGCCGCGCTGGATGCCGCTCGGCGGCGCGCTGAGCGGGTTCTTCGGCGGCCTCGCGGGCATGCAGGGTGCGCTGCGTTCGGCATTCCTCGCGCGCGCCGGCCTTTCGAAGGAAGCCTTCATCGCGAGCGGCGTCGCGATCGCGCTGCTGATCGATGTTTCGCGACTGGGCGTGTACGCGGAGGCGATGGCGGGTGCGCACGCGCAGCTCGACTACGCGCTGCTCGCGGCCGCGGTGCTGAGTGCGTTCATCGGTGCCTGGCTCGGCAACCGGCACCTGCGCAAGGTCACGATGCCGGCGATCCAGAAAGTGGTCGCGGCATCGTTGTTCGTGGTGGCGCTCGCGCTCGCGTGCGGCCTGATCTGACGAGCCCGCCGCGCTCGGCTATTTCGGCGCGAGGCGGATCGCGCCGTCGATGCGGATGGTTTCGCCGTTGAGGTAGCGGTTGCGCAGGATGAACGCGACGGTGTCGGCGTATTCTTCCGGCTTGCCGAGGCGCGAAGGGTAGGGCACCTGCGCGCACAGCGACTGGTACACCTGCTCGGGCATGCCATCGACCATCGGCGTATGGAACACGCCGGGCGCGATCGTCATCACGCGCACGCCGATGCGCGCGAACTCGCGCGCCATCGGCAGCGTCATCGCGACCACGCCACCCTTGGAGGCGGAGTACGCGGCCTGGCCGATCTGGCCTTCGTAGGCCGCGATCGAGGCGGTGTTCACGATCACGCCGCGTTCGCCGTCCTCGCCCGGGCTGTTGTGCTGCATGAGATCGGCCGCAGCCTTGGCAACGTTGAAACTGCCGATCAGGTTGACGGTGACGGTGGTCGCGAAGTTCGACAGCGCCATCGGCCCCTCCTTGCCGAGCACGCGTCCCGCGCCGAGGATGCCGGCGCAGCTGACCACGGCATTGAGGCCGCCGAGCGCGGCCTGCGCGTCCTTCAGCGTGGCGGCGACGCCGGCTTCACTGGTCACGTCGGCGCGGAAGTAGCGGTGCTGCGCGCCGAGTTCGAGCGCGGCGGCATTGCCCTTTTCGTCGTTGACATCCAGCAGCGCGATACGTGCGCCGTTCGCCGCGAGGTGCCGCGCGACCGCGAAACCGAGCCCGGACGCGCCGCCCGTGATGACGGCCTTGACCTGATCGAGTTGCATGGAGATGTCCGTTGGGAGGCGATGCGCGGATTCTAGCAGCGCGCACCGTCCGCACTGCTCGCGCGCGACGCCGTGCGCATCACAACGTGCGCAGGTAGAAGCGGTTGCAGCCGTGGTGGCCGGTCGCGCCGAGCGGACCCGCGATGCGCTCGAAGCCATGCGCAAGGTACAGCGCCTGGGCCGCGTCCATGCCGGTCAGCGTCTCGAGGTAGCAGCGACGGAAGCCGAGCGCGCGCGCGACCTCGAGGCAGTGCGCGATCAGCGCATGGCCCGCGCCGCGCCCGCGCAGTTCGGGCAGGAAGTACATCTTGCGCAGCTCGCAGGTGCCCGCCTCGCCGCCCGCGAGCGGCGCGATGCCGCCGCCGCCGAGCACGCGGCCGCCCGACTCGACCACGAAGTACGCGTGGCCGGCGCCGGAGTACGCCGCGCACATCGCCGAGACCTCCGCGTCGTGGATCGCGAAACCCGCGCCACCCGCGCCGAACTCGGGCATCACGGCCTGGATGATCGCGGCGACCGCGACATCATCGCGCGGTTCGATCGGACGGATGAGTAAATCCTTGTCGGCCTCGCCCATCATCAACCCACGGTGCGGCGGAAATCGAGATCGTAGCGCGCACCGCCGGTCAGCGCGTGCAGGCGCAGGTTGGTGATGCGGATCGGTGCGCCCGGCGCGAGGTCGGCCACGTTGGATTCGGCCATCTCGGCCGGATCGATCATCGTGACGCCACCGAAGCCGATCACCTCGAGCACGTTGTCAGGACCGATCACCGCGGCGGTGGCCGCGTCGAGCCCGAGTCCGAGCGCGAACGGATTCAATGCGAGTGCCGCGAGCAGGCGTCCGAGCCGGTCGCTCGCGTGGCCGCCCTGGTCGACCACGACGCGATTGGTGAGGCCGAGGCCCGGCGCGAGGCTGGCGCCGCCGGTGCGCGGCGTGGCGCCTTCGCTGCCGTGCGCGAGCATGTGCTCGCACAGCAGCGCGGCGCCCGCGCCGCAGCCCGCGATCGCCATGCCTTCGGCGTTGCGCCGGCGCAGCGCGCGCGCGAGCTGGGTGCCGCCGAGCAGGCTGGACAGGCGCAGCGGCTGCTGCGATTGCAGGAACACCAGTTGCGCATGGTCGACGAGGTCGAGCAACGCACGCTGTTCGGCGTCCTGGCGCGCCTGCAGCGTGCGCCGATGGACTTCCGCGGCGCCCGCGCCGAACAGCGCGGCTTCGAGTTCGGCGTCGAGTTCGTCGGCGGTCTCCGGTGTTCCGACCAGCACGACGCGAGGCTGCGGGCCGAGCAGCGCGAGCAGGCGTGCCATCAGCTGCCGGCCATGCTCGTTCGAGTCGATCACGCCGCCGGCGATGATCAGGCCACGGGTGCGGTCGGGTGCGAGTCGGGCAGGCATGCGGCGATCGCCGGGCGGAAAGGCGCAGTATAGCGAGCGGCGCCGCGCGCGCCGCGTCCAACCTCAGGCCGCGCTCGCGCGTGCGACGCGACTGCCGGTTTCGCGCCCGAGCTGGCCACTGAGCCACAGGCCGGTGTCGATCAGCGCGCCGAGGTCGACGCCGGTGCGGATGCCGAGCCCGTCGAGCATGTAGACCACGTCTTCGCTCGCGACGTTGCCGGTCGCGCCCTTCGCATAGGGACACCCGCCGGTACCCGAGACCGAACTGTCGACCACCGCGACGCCTTCCTCGAGGCAGGCGAGGATGTTCGCGAGCGCCTGGCCGCGCGTGTCGTGGAAGTGCACCGCGAGCGCGTCGATCGGAACCTCGCCCGCCACCGCGCGCAGCATCGCGCGCGCGTGGCCCGGCGTGCCGATCCCGATGGTGTCGCCGAGCGAGACCTCGTAGCAGCCCAGTCCATGCAGCCGGCGCGCGACGCGCACGACCTCGGCGAGCGGCACCTCGCCCTGGTACGGGCATCCGAGCACCGTCGAGACATAGCCGCGCACGCGCACGCGATCGGCGTGCGCACGCTCGAGCACCGGGCGGAAACGTTCGATCGACTCCTCGATCGACGCGTTCGTGTTCTTCAGGCTGAACGCTTCGCTCGCGGCCGTGAACACCGCGACCTCTTCGGCGCCGGCCTCGCGCGCGCGCTCGTAACCTTGCAGGTTCGGCACCAGCACCGGGTAGGCGACGCCGGGCCTGCGCGTGATCCCGGCGAAAACCTCGGCCGCGTCGGCGAGCTGCGGTACCCACTTCGGGCTCACGAAGCTGGTCGCCTCGATCGTGCGCAGTCCGGTGGCCGAGAGTCGATCGATGAGCTCGATCTTGGTCGCGGCCGGCACGATCGCCTTCTCCTTCTGCAGGCCGTCGCGAGCACCGACCTCGACGATGCGGACTTCAGCGGGCATGCCGCTCATCGTGGCTGCCCGTCGCGCGGGCGTTCCGGACGTGGCTGTCGCAGCGAGCGTTCGAATGCGTCCAGGTCGAGGCGGCTGCGCACGAGTTCGAGCGTCGGCTTCGCCTCGAAGATCGCGTGCCTGCGCAGCGTCTCGAGCGTGCGCGCGCGATCGCCTTCGACGAAGACGCGCAGGTTCGTGCGCGTCTTGTCGACGGTGCCGTCGAGCGTGCCGTCGACCACGAGCGCGGCGGCGCGACGACTGTCGACCGTGTACACCTCGATGCGCTCGCCGCGAACGCGGTAGCGCGCGATGAAGTACGACTTCTTCGGGGCGGGGTCGATGCCATGCGGCGGGTCGAGCTTGACCACCCCCGCAAGCGCGCTGTCGGCGACGACGATGTAGTCGCGGCCGTGCGCATGCACGAAGTTGAGTGGTACGCGCACATGCTTGAGCGGCCCGCCGGGCTCGGCCTGGTCGAGAATCGTGAATTCGCAGTTCGCGCCGACGTGGAACGCCGCGACATCATCGAGGTCGAGCTCGCCGCGGCGCTGCGCATCGGCGCCGATCCACAGGCCCTTCCAGCGTGCGTCGCAGGTTTCGATGTTGTCGCCGGGCGGCGATTCGAAACGCGTCTCGACGCAGCCACCCAGCAGCAGGCCGAGCAGCATGCAGGCGCCGCGGAACATCGCATGGGTCATCGGGGGTCTCCGTGCAGCGCTGCGTTCCATCGGGCAGGGACCTCAGGCCGTCGGCGCGAGCCGCACGAGCACGGCGTCGGCGTCGACGAAGTCGCCCGCCGCGGCCTGTACCGCATCGATCGTACCCGCGCGTGGTGCCTTCAGGCTGAGCTCCATCTTCATCGCTTCCATCACCAGCAGTTCCTCGCCTTCTTCGACCGAGGCGCCCGCCTCGGCGCGTACAAGCACGACGCGGCCCGGCATTGGCGCGAGGATGCGGTCGCTGCCGGTCGCGGCTTCGCCCGCGTGCGCGAACGAGGGTGCATGCAGGAAGTCGCGTCGACGCTCGCCGTCGTGCACGCCGACGCGCGCCGCGTCGATCGTGGTGCGCCAGCGTCGCGCGACGCCGTCGAAGCCCGCGACCAGCCATCCGGCGCGCAACTGCGCGTCGGTGACGAGGCATTCCCGATCCGCGTGCGCGAGGCGGTACTGGCCGTTCGCGCCGTAGGCGGCGACCTCGACGCGCGTACCGCGTTCCTCGAGTGCGACGATGCGCTTGCCGGGGTGCCCGAGCCGCCAACCGTCCGCGCGCGCCCACGGCGAATGCGGGTCGCCCGCGGCGACCTCGCGCGGCGCCTGCGCCTCTTCGGCCAGCAGCCACGCGGTCGCCGCCGCGAACAGGCCGTCGCCGTCGTCGCCGGCGGTCGCGCCGACGAACTCGTCGAGATGGCGATCGAGGTAGCCGGTGTCGATGCGGGCTTCGACGATCGCGGGATGGCGCACGAGGCGCTCGAGGAATTCGATGTTCGACTTCGGACCGAGGATGCGGCAGGCCGCGAGCGCTTCGAGCAGGTTCACGAGCGCGGCGTCGCGCGTCGTGTCCCAGGCGATGAGCTTGGCGATCATCGGATCGTAGAAGATGGTCACGGTGTCGCCTTCGACCACGCCTGCATCGATGCGCAGGTGCGCCGAGGGCTCCGGCAGTTCGAGCCGCTCGAGCGTGCCCGAGCCGGGCAGGAAGCCCTGTTCGGGGTCCTCGGCGTACAGGCGCAGTTCGATCGCGTGCCCGTTCGCGGGGATCGACTTGTTGCGCACCAGCGACGCGGGCAGCGCTTCGCCCGCGGCGACGCGCAACTGCAGTTCGACCAGGTCGAGGCCGAGCACCATTTCGGTGACCGGATGCTCGACCTGCAGGCGCGTGTTGATCTCCATGAAATAGAAATCGCCGCCCGCGCCGACGATGAACTCGACCGTGCCCGCATTGACGTAGTCGAGCGCGCGCGCGGCCGACACCGCCGCCTCGCCCATGCGCGAGCGCAGCTCGGGTGTGACGAAGGGCGAGGGCGTTTCCTCGAGCACCTTCTGGTAGCGGCGCTGCGCCGAGCACTCGCGCTCGTTGAGGTGCACGATGTTGCCATGGCCGTCGCCGAACACCTGGAACTCGATGTGGCGCGGGCGCTCGATGTAGCGCTCGAGCAGCACGCGGTCGCGACCGAATGCATTGCGCGCCTCGCGCTGGCAGCTTTCGAGGCTGGCCCCGAACTCCGCCGCGGACCGCACGATGCGCATGCCCTTGCCGCCGCCGCCGTAGGCCGCCTTGATCATCAGCGGGTAGCCGATGCGCTCGGCCTCGCGCGCGAGCACGCCCGGGTCCTGGTCCTCGCCGGTGTAGCCGGGCACGACCGGTACGCCGCCGCGTTGCATCAGGTCCTTCGCGCCGGCCTTGGATCCCATGCGTCGCATCGAATCGGCGCGCGGGCCGATGAACGCGAGTCCGGCCCGCTCGACCGCCTCGGCGAAGCCGGCGTTCTCCGACAGGAAGCCGTAGCCGGGATGGATCGCTTCGGCGCGGGCGCGCAGTGCGGCCTCGATGATCGCGTCGCCCCGCAGGTAGGAGTCGGCCGGGCGCGGCCCGCCGATCGGATAGGCAACGTCGGCCTGGCGCACGTGCTGCGCGGTCGCGTCGGCCTGCGAGTACACCGCGACCGTTCCGACGCCGAGGCGACGGCAGGTGCGGATCACGCGGCAGGCGATTTCACCGCGGTTGGCGACCAGGATGCGCTTGAACATGCAGGCTCGCGAACTCCGTTCGAAAGGGACGGGAGCAGGGGCACTGCACGCGCCTGCGTGGTCGCCGCCAGGTCCATCCATTGAAGGGGGTTACGGTAGCATGATCGCAGCGAAGGCAGCGCCGGGACCAGCAGCGGATGAGCAAGCAGAGTGCGATGGGCTCAGCGACCCATGCCGGTGTTCGGAACGCTTCCGCATGGCTGGATCGCGGCCGTTCGCTGGTGCTGGGCGGCGACCTCGTGGCCGCGATCGCGGCGTTCCGGGAGGGTCTCGCGGCCGAACCCGGTTCGATCGAGCTGCGGCACGCGCTGGCCGGGGTGCTCTGGCAATCCGGACACGCCGTGCAGGCGGAGCAACTCCTGCGCGCACTGCTGGTCGACGATCCCGATCACGCGGCGGCGACCTTCCTGCTCGCGCAGATC
>DAIOWG010000112.1:0-8917 GCA_036758645.1 Dokdonella sp.
CGGGGCCGCCGGAAGCACTCAGCACGCGGTAGCCGAGCTGGCGCAGCAACTGCCCCGCATGCGTGCGTACCAGTTCGTCATCCTCGACCAGCAGGACCGTTTCGCCGCCGCCCTCGCGATCGGCTTCCACCAGCGCCGGCGCCGCGACCGTCACCGGCGCGTCGACGCGCGGCAGGTAGAGCTTGACCACCGTGCCGATGCCCGCTTCGGTGTAGATCGCAACGTGGCCGCCCGATTGCTTGGTGAACCCGTACACCATGCTGAGCCCGAGGCCGGTGCCCTTGCCCTTGGCCTTGGTCGTGAAGAACGGATCGAACGCGCGAGCGGCCACGTCCGGCGTCATGCCTGCGCCTGTATCGGACACCGAGACTTGCACGTACGGACCCGGCACCACGTCGGCGCGCTGGCTCGCGTAGGCCTCGTCGAGGATCACGTCGGTGACCTCGATCATCAGCCGCCCGCCATCGGGCATCGCGTCGCGCGCGTTGATGCACAGGTTCAGCAGCGCCGACTCGAGCTGGCCCGGATCGATCGAGACGACCAGCGGCGAATCGGGGTTCTTGAACTCGAGCTCGATGTTCTCGCCGAGCGTGCGTCGCAGCAGGTCGCGCATGCCGTCGACGACTTCGCCCGGATGCACGAGTTCGGGTTCGAGCGCCTGGCGCCGCGCGAACGCGAGCAGACGGCGCACGAGCTCGGCACCGCGTTCGCCAGCCGAGAGCACCAGGCGCGCGAACGGTGCGAGCCGCGAATCCCGGCCGAGCTCTTCGGCGAGCATCTCGGCGTTGCCGATGATCACCGTGAGCAGGTTGTTGAAGTCGTGCGCGATGCCGCCGGTCAACTGGCCGATCGATTCGAGCTTCTGCGACTGCGCGAGGCGCTGTTCGAGATCGACGCGCTCGCTGACGTCGGTGCAGATCATCAGGATGCCGGTGGGTTCGCCATGCGCGTCGCGCAGCAGCATCCAGTGGCTGTCGACCATGAACTGCCGCTCGCCGACGTCGCGTTCCACGCGTCCCGACCATTCCCCGTGCGCGAGCACCTGTTCGAGCGAATGCCGGATCGATGGGTCGTCGGGCAGCCGCACATCCGGGCTGTCGGGGCCGGAGGAGTCGTCGCCCAGCGCATACATGCGTGCCGCGGCCTTGTTCCAGTAGCGCAGCCGTTCCTGCAGGTCGCAGACGAGGATCGCGTCCTTGGCCCCGTCGAGCAGCGTGGCCTGCTCGCGCAGGCGTTCCTCGTGCCGGCGACGTTCGGTCAGGTCGGTCATCGCGCCGACCATGCGCACCGCGTGCCCGGCGGGATCGCGGATCACGAAACCGCGATCCCACACCCACGCATGTTCGCCGTCGCTGCGCTCGAAGCGATGCTCGCTCGACCATTGTTCGACCGTCTTGTCGTCGACGGCTGCACGCAGCCCTGCGGCGACCCGCGCCCGATCATCCGGGTGGACGCGCGAGAGCCAGCGTTCGTAGCTGTCGACGGCGTCCGGCGTCAGCCCGAAGCGGCGGTTCAGGCTGCCGTCCCACCAGATCACGTCCTCGCCGACGTCCCAGTCCCAGATCGCATCGTCGGTGGCGCGCGCGACGTAGCGCAGGCGCTCGTCGCGCGCGCGCAGCGCGTCTTCCGAGCGCACGCGGCGCGTGATGTCGTGAGCGAGCACGACGCGCGCGGGCCGGCCGCGGAACACGATGTCGTCGGAGGTGATCTCCACCTCGATGCGTTCGCCGCTCCTCTTCACGTGGCGCCAGCGGCCCGCGCTGTGGTGGCCGGTTGCGCTCGATGCGCGCAGCGTGTCGAGTCGCGGCACGTCTTCGGCCGGCCGGATGTCCGAGATCGTCATGCCGAGGAATTCGGCTTCGGTGTAGCCGTAATGCCGGCATGCCTCGGCGTTGACCGCGACGAAGCGCCCGGTCTCCAGGTCGTACACCCACATCGGCAGCGGATTGTTGCGAAACAGCAGCCGATAGAAGTCTTCGTTGTAGTCGCCCAAGGCCATCCGGAGGTCTCCGATCCGTGCCGGCGTCCCAACGGCCCGCAATCCCTGCGACTTGCGCGCCTGGGGACAAGCATAGGCAGTTTCGCGGCGGGTTGCGAGCAGCTTCACGGCGGTGGCGCGGGCGCGCGCGCGACCGCTGGACACGCCGGTTGCCCGCTTGGCAGGATCGCGCCGTGCCCCGCGATCCGCACCCCCCGCACCCCCCGCAGCACCTGCGCGACCTGGCTCGCCTGCGGCGCGCGCGCGACCGCATCGACCGCGAGTACGCGCAGCCTCTCGACGTCGAGGCACTCGCGCGCAGCGTGCACATGTCGGGCGGCCACTTCAGCCGCTCGTTCAAGCTCGCGTACGGCGAATCGCCCTACAGCTACCTCATGACCCGGCGCATCGAGCGCGCGATGGCACTGCTGCGTCGCGGCGACCTCGGCGTGACCGAAGTCTGCCTCGAAGTCGGTTGTGCCTCGCTCGGCACCTTCACCACGCGCTTCACCGAACTCGTCGGGATGTCGCCGGGCGCCTACCGGCGCGCGCAGGCCGGTGCCGGGCCCGGCATGCCGCCCTGCATCGAGCGGCAGGTCACGCGACCGATCAGGAATCGAGAAGCGCCCAAGGCCGCGCCGAAGGCAGGATGACGGCGCCCACCCCGACAGGAGCTGCGCCATGAACCTTTCGATCCACTCGAGTTTCCTTCCCCATGACGATGCCGACGCCGCGCTCGCGTTCTGGCGCGACACGCTCGGCTTCGAAGTGCGCAAGGACGTCGGCTACCAGGGCATGCGCTGGATCACGGTCGGTCCCCCGGGCCAGCCCGACACCTCGATCGTGCTGCACCCGCCGGGTTCCAATCCCGGCATTACCGACGACGAACGCCGCATGATCGCCGAGATGATGGCCAAGGGCACCTGGGGCATGGTGATCCTCGCCAGTCGCGACCTCGACGCGACGTTCGCGCGCCTGCAGGCCAGCGGGGCCGAGGTCATCCAGGAGCCGACGATGCAGCCGTACGGCATCCGTGACTGCGCGTTCCGCGATCCTGCGGGCAACCACGTGCGCATCAACGAATCGCCCTGATCGACCTGCCACCCGACACTCCAGGAGATTCCCGATGAATCGCAGTTCATGGATCCGGCCCTTCCATCGCTGGACGTCGATCGTGTTCGTGCTGAGCGTCGTCGCGACTTCGGTCGCGCTCGCGCGCGAGCAACCGGTCGCGTGGATGGCGTACCTGCCGCTGCCGCCGCTGGCGCTGCTCGCGCTGACGGGGCTGTACCTGTTCGCGGTGCCGTATCTCGCGCGACGCGCGACGCCAGCACCGTAGTGCACCGGCGCGCCTTCGCCCCGCGCACGCGCTATCGTGGGCGCCCCAGTATGCAAAGGAGCCTGCGATGACCACCCGAGCCTACGGTGCCCAGTCCGCCGACCGGCCACTCGAACCGATGGACATCCAGCGCCGCGCGCCCGCTGCGCGTGACGTCCAGATCGACATCGCGTGGTGCGGCGTGTGCCACTCGGACCTGCATACCGTGCGCGCCGAATGGGGCGGCACGCTGTATCCCTGCGTGCCGGGCCACGAGATCATCGGTCGCATCAGCGCCGTGGGCGACGCCGTCGCGGAGCACGAGGTCGGCGACATCGTCGGCGTCGGCTGCATGGTCGGCAGTTGCCAGCGCTGCGGCTCCTGCGCCGAAGGCCTCGAGCAATACTGCGAGAACGGCTTCGTCGGCACCTACAACGGCGCGACGCCGGATGCGCCCGGCCACACGCTCGGCGGCTACTCGCAGCGCATCGTCGTCGACGAGGCGTTCGTGTTGAAGATCCGCCATCGCGAGGACCAGCTCGCCGCGGTCGCGCCGCTGCTCTGCGCGGGCATCACGACGTACTCGCCGCTGCGCCACTGGCATGTCGGACCGGGAAAGAAGGTCGGCGTGGTCGGCATCGGCGGGCTCGGCCACATGGGTGTCAAGCTCGCGCATGCGATGGGTGCCGAGGTCGTCGCGTTCACCTCGTCGGACGGCAAGCGACAGGCCGCGCTCGACCTCGGCGCCGACGAGGTGGTCGTGTCGCGCAACGCAGGCGAAATGAAGAAGCACGCCGGCAGCTTCGACCTGATCCTCGATACCGTTGCCGCGAGCCACTCGCTCGATGCCTACACGACCCTGCTCAAGCGCGACGGCACGCTGGTGCTGGTCGGCGTGCCCGAGCACCCGCATCCGTCGCCGATGGTCGCGCCGCTGATCTTCAAGCGCCGCGCGATCGCGGGCTCGCTGATCGGCGGCATCGCCGAAACCCAGGAGATGCTCGACTTCTGCGCGGAACGCGGCATCGTCGCCGACATCGAGATCATCCGCGCCGACGGCATCGACGCGGCCTACGAACGCATGTTGAAGAGCGACGTGAAGTACCGGTTCGTGATCGACTGCGCGACGATGTCGGCCTGAGCGCGCGGGCAGCACGCTGATTCGCCTGCAGGTGAAGACGCTCCGGAGCACCGGAAGGACGCGCGCTCCGTCCTTCCGGCGGCCCCGCGAACATCGCGCGGGCGTCGCGGCCGGCGCTGAACCACTCGCTCATTGCGCCGCGCCGGCGGCGGGCAAGCTTCGCGCGCCGCGTGCGTGCGTGGCCACGACCGCCGCTGCCCGCTGCAGGACGATGTCGTCGCGGGCGGGCAGCAGCGGCGTGGCGATCGCGACGTCCGGGATCACGCCGCGCGCCGACGGGTCGCCACTGGGGCGCTCGATGCGCGCTTTCGGGAACCGCACCTCGAGACCGGTTCCAGCGAGGGTGAAGGTCTCGAGCGCGCCGTACGTGCTCGCCAGGTCCGCGGTCTCTTCGCCGAGGATCGTGCCGAAGCCGAAGTCCTGGACCATCGCGGCGACGAGCACGCTGTTGGAGTAGGAGTGGCGGTTCACCAGCACGTAGACCTCGCCTTCGTAGCGCCGGCCATCGCGCGGCGAGACCCATGGGATCGGGAAGTCGAGGTGCGCGCCCGGCTCGCGACCCGCGTAGGCCGCCGCCAGCTTGTGCGAGATCGAATCGCCGCCACCGTTGGCCGATTCCACGCGCTTGCGGTTCGCGGCGATCGCCGCCTGGCTGACCTTGATGTCGAAGCGCTTGCAGAACCGGAACGGTCGGTTCGCGAACCATGCGATCAGACGGTCGCTGAAGGAGTTGTCGCCGCCGGGGTTGTCGCGCAGGTCGATCAGGAGGCGGGTCGCACGCTGCTCGATGAACGTGGCGAACGCTTCGTCGATGAAGGCCGTGAACGGACCCGCGTCCCATGGATCGGTGGCTTGCGGGCGGTTGTCGTAGAACGGACCGGGACGCAGGTAGGCGGTGCCGTCGTCGAGCACGCGCGCCTCGCGCGTGTTCCAGTCGAGCTCGAACGCGTTCGTGCGCTTCTTCGCGGCGGCTTCGAACCCGGTGCGGTCTTGCGCGGGAACCACCGCCGCGATCCGGCGCCCGTCCGGCTTCCGCAGCACGACCGCCCACGACATCGCGTGGTCGCCCGAGAGCCACACCAGCAGCGGAAGCTGCGTCTCCAGTTGCGCATGCGCAAGGTAATCATTGTCGGCCGAGACCAGGGCGCGCGCCGGTCGCAGCCATCGCAGCGCCGGTTCGCGGTCGATCGACAGCACTTCGTCGCCGAGGGCGATTCCGGGCATGCCGGTCATGTCGCTCGCGACCCGTACCTTGCCGTCCACGACGCGCAGGAACAGCGGAAACGCCTTGCCACCGGCTCGCCGGAACGCCTCCCATGCGGTCGCCGGAGGATCGATGCGTGCGTGCGCCACGTTGCCGTAGGCGACGAACGCCTGGAAGCGGCGCCAGACCTCGGTCGCCGGAAGCGGGCCATCGATGTCGGCGCGCATGCGGTGGTACAGGGCTTCGTACTGCGCGCGCGGGCGACGCGCGTAGAGGTCGTAATGACTGGCCTGGAGCCCCGCGTACAAGGCGTCGAAGTCCGCGCGGATCACATCCGCCGGCAGACCCGCCGAATCCGCAGGCGCGGAGGGTGCGGTCTCCTCCGCCACGCCGGGCAGCGCAGGCGCGCACAGCGCAAACGCGAGCAGCATCCTGATCGGGAAGGACATCGAGGGCCTCGCAGTGATGGGTTGCCGCGCATTGCAGGTGAGGCGATGCTAGCCGGCAATGACCGGACCCTCCTTTTCTCCCGATGATTTCCTCGCGACGTTCCGCGTGGGCGGATTCGCTGCCGATCGCGCCGGCGGAACGCTGGCCGGCGAGGATGGGCGGCAGCGGCTGGAACCGAAGGTGATGGACTTGCTGGCCTTCCTGGCCGCGCGGCCCGGACGCGTGGTGTCACGCGAGGACATCATGTCGACGCTGTGGCCCGGCCTCGTGGTCGGCGAGGACAGCCTCGCGCGCACGGTGTCGAAACTGCGCCGGGCACTCGGCGACGACGCGAAGTCGCCACGCTACGTCGAGACGATCGCCAAGCGCGGCTATCGCCTGCTCGCGCACGTGCAACCGATTGCACCGGACGGCACCATCGAACCCGTCGTGCCGGTGCCCGGCGCAAGGCTGCAGGGGTCTCGCCGCCGCGCATGGATAGCGCTTGCGCTCGCGGCGGCCGCCGGCGTCGGCGTGTCGTGGATGCAGTTCTCCGGCACGCAACCGCCGCCCGACGAGCGCCAACGACTGGTCGAACGCGCGGACGACTATTACTTCCAGTTCTCGCGCGGCGACAACGAAGCCGCGATCGAGTTGTACCAGCGCGTGCTCGGCCTGCACCCGGACGAGCCGCTGGCGATGGCCGGCCTCGCCAATGCGCTCGTGCAGCGCAGCGTGCGCTGGCCGGATGGCGACCCGCCGCGCAGCTTCAGCAGGCTCGGGGATGCGTTGGCGAATGGACATCTCGAACGGGAACCCGCACGTTCGCAGTTGCAGCGTGCATGGCTGCTCGCGCAGCGTGCGGTTCAGCTCGCGCCCGAGATCGCGGCCACCCACAAGGCGCTCGGATTCGTCGCGAGCGCGCAGCGCCGGTTCGATACCGCGTTCGCCGCCTACCGTCGGGCCGTCGCGCTCGATCCCGACGCCTGGGGCCCGCTGATCAACATCGGCGATCTCTACGAGATCACCGGCAGGGGCGAGCAGGCGCTACCCTGGTTCGAACAGGCGCATGCGGCCATGTCCCGCGCGTACGCGCGTACGCCGGTACAGGTGCGGCCGTGGCATGCGCAACTCGGCGTACTGATCGCCGACCGCCACCGCACGCGCGGCGAGATCGCCGTGGCCGAAGGCTGGTACCGGCGCGTGCTCGCGCAGTCACCGCTGGATCCCGGCGCGACGGTCGGGCTGTCGCAGCTGCTGCGCGCAGCAGGGGATGCAGCGCAAGCGGACCACCTGTGCACGGAACTCGCCGAACGCACCGGCGCACTTGATGCCTGCACCCCGCGGTAGCGCCATCGCCTCCCGGCCGGCAGCGGGGAGGGGCCCGCGCCACGCGGCGCTGGTCGCGCCACGGGAAAATCCCGTGGCTGCGCGCGATCAACCCCTTCGGGCCGCCTCGATCTTCGCGACGTCGATCTTGCTCATCGTGAGCATCGCCTCGAATGCGCGCCTGGCAGCCTCGGGGTCGGGACCGGTGACGGCTTCGGTCAACACGCGCGGCGTGATCTGCCACGACACGCCCCACTTGTCCTTGCACCAGCCGCACGCGCTTTCGCGCCCGCCGTTGCCGACGATCGCGTTCCAGTAGCGGTCGGTCTCGGCCTGGTCCTCGGTCGCGACCTGGAACGAGAACGCTTCGCTCTGGGTGAACGCGCTGCCGCCGTTGAGGCCGACGCATGGAATGCCGAGCACGGTGAAGTCGACGGTCAGCACGTCGCCCTTCTTCCCGGACGGGAAATCGCTCGGCGCACGCATGATCGTGCCGACCTCGCTGTCGGGAAACGTCGCGGCGTAGAAGTTCGCCGCGGCGAGGGCGTCGTGGTCGAACCAGAGGCAGATCCTGTTCTTCGGCACCATGGAGCCTCCAACGATGTGGGTGCGGAGCGGGGCACGGGCGAGTAGCCGGCGCGTGATCGTAGCGTAGTGCACGACTCGTCATCGCGGAACACGAGCGAATGCGCAACATTGTGCTCGCGAACGAGCACGCTGTTCCGATGCGCGAGGTCGGCAATCAGTGCCGCTAATGCCGAAAATGCGCGACGTGTCACAATTGCGTCATGTGCAAACAAAAATACTTTGCGACGAAATCGCCAGCCTCGTCCCCCGCATTGCGGAGCGCGGTGCGCTGGGGTTTCAGCGAGGTCCGGGGAGCGCCATGACGCGTCGTCGGCCAGAATGCATCCAAGTGTAGGGAGGGGATATGCAGGTATCGAGGATTTCCGGCCGCAGCCTTGCGACGATGTTGATGATCGGCGCCTTCCATGTGGCGACTGCGAGTGCACAGACCATCCAGCTGCCGACATCAGGCGGCATCGAGGTGTTCCAGTGCGCCACCGTCGCCTCCGCCGTGCTCTCGTGTCCGACGAGCAAGACCGGCACCGCGATCGTCATCGCCGAGCGCGACTACTATCCGTATTGGCACCCGTTCGAGTTCGCGTGCGAGGACCTGGAAGAGGCGTACTCCCAGAGCGAGTGCCCGCAGTCGTTCTAGCACGGCGCGCAATGGACACCATGGGTTCCCTGCGCCGCGGCGCGGGGACCCGTTCCCGCGCCACACGCGCGAGGTCCGCCGGCGTTGCCCGCGTCACGGCGCCTTGGCCAAGCGCGAGCTCCATACCTGCTCCTTCCCTGATTGGCCCCACGCCTTGTAAAGCTCGACGTATGCGACGACTACGTCCTGCGCACGCGTGTGCGCAGGCCCGTACGCGGGGTCCGCGGTGAACACGCTCCAGGCGAGATCGAGTTCCTTCTCGGCCTCGGCATATCGGCCGAGCCGCGTGAGCACGG
>DAIOWG010000113.1:0-2826 GCA_036758645.1 Dokdonella sp.
TTCCTGCGCGGATCGCCCACAAGGTGGGCTCCTACGAAAGGCGTTGGTGCACCGCGTGCGGGCGCGCACCCTGTGTGCGATCGCGCCAATTCGAATGCCGTCGCGCAACCGGTTTCATGCGCCGAAAGGGTGGGCGATTGACGTAACCTGGCGGGGTCAGACTTCGCCCGGCGTGACTTCCATCGCGTCGGTGTCCGCATCGCCCTCGTCGCCGAACGCATCGACGCGCACGACCCCAACCAGCTGCTCGTCCGCAGGCAGCCGGATCAGCGTGACGCCCTGCGTGTTGCGGCCGACCCGCGCGATCTCGGTCGCGCGCGTGCGCACGAGCGTGCCCTGGTTGGAGATCAGCATCAGCTCGTGCGCCTCGCCGAGCTGCACCGCGCCGATCAACGCGCCGTTGCGTTCCGAACACTGGATCGCGATCACGCCCTGGGTGCCGCGGCCCTTGCGCGGGTAGTCGACGAGTTCGGTGCGCTTGCCGTAACCGCGCTCGGTCGCGGTCAGGATGTCCTCTTCGCCGTCGGGCACGACCATGCTGACGACCGTTTCACCATCGGCCAGGCGCATGCCGCGCACGCCGGTCGCAGCGCGGCCCATCGAGCGCACCTCATCCTCGGCGAAGCGCACCGCCTTGCCGTTGGACGCGAACAGCATCACGTCGCGCGCGCCGTCCGTCAGCTGCACGTCGACGAGCGCATCGCCCTCGTCGAGGCCGATCGCGATCTTGCCGCGCTGGAGCTGGAACGCGAACTCCGACAGCGGGGTCTTCTTGACCGTGCCGTTGCGCGTCGCGAAGAACACGTAGCGATCGTCGTCGAACTCGCGCACGGTCTGCACCGCCTGCACGCGTTCATCGGGTTCGAGCGGCAGCAAGTTCACGATCGGTTTGCCGCGTGCATGCGGGCCCGCATCCGGCAGTTTGTAGACCTTGAGCCAGAACACGCGGCCCTTGCTCGTGAACACCAGCAAGGTGTCGTGCGTGTTCGCGATCCAGAGCCGCTCGACGAAATCCTCTTCCTTCATCGCGGTCGCCGAGCGGCCCTTGCCGCCGCGGCGCTGCGCGCGGTACAGGCTGACCGGCTGGCGCTTCGCATAGCCCGCATGCGACAGCGTGACCACAACGTCCTCGGGTTCGATCAGGTCGAGGATGTCGAGGTCTTCCTGGCTCGCCTGGATCACCGTGCGGCGCGCATCGCCGTACTGCTCGCGCAGCGCCACGAGTTCGTCGCGGATCACCTTGAGCAGCACGTCGGGGTCCTCGAGGATCTCGATCAGGGCCGCGATCGTGGTGAGCAGTTCGCGATATTCGTCGCTGAGCTTTTCCTGCTCGAGCCCGGTCAGGCGCGCGAGCCGCATCTCGAGGATCTGCTGCGCCTGCGTTTCCGACAACTGGTAGCCGGCGTCGGACAAGCCGATGCCAGCGTCCAGGCCTTCGGGACGCGATGCATCGGCACCCGCGGCCGCGAGCAGCGCGCGCACCATGCCCGGTTCCCAACTGCGCGCGAGCATGCGCTGCCTGGCTTCCTCCGGCGTCGGCGAGGTGCGGATCAGCTCGACCATCTCGTCGATGTTCGCGAGCGCGACGGTCAGGCCTTCCAGGATATGGGCGCGGTCGCGCGCCTTGCGCAGGTCGAAGATCGTGCGGCGCGTGACGATCTCGCGGCGATGGCGGATGAACGCGTCGAGGATCTCGCGCAGGCCGAGCGTGCGCGGCTGGCCGTCCACCAGCGCGACCATGTTGATGCCGAACGTGACCTGCAACTGGGTCTGCTGGAACAGGTTGTTCAACAGGACGTCGGCCGAGGTGTCGCGGCGCACCTCGATCACCACGCGCAGGCCATCCTTGTCGGATTCGTCGCGCAATTCGGTGATGCCCTCGATGCGCTTTTACTTGACCAGCTCGGCGATCTTCTCGATCAGGCGCGCCTTGTTGACCTGGAACGGAAGCTCGGTGACGACGATCGTCTCGCGTCCGTTGTCGTCGCTCTCGATCCCGGCCTTCGCCCGCACGAGGATGCGGCCGCGCCCGGTCTTGTAGGCCTCGACGATGCCGGCCGAGCCGTTGATGATGCCCGCGGTCGGGAAGTCCGGCCCCGGGATGATCTGCATGAGCTCGTCGAAGCCGAGTCCCGCGTCATCGATCAACGCGATGCAAGCGGTCAGCACTTCGGTCAGGTTGTGCGGCGGCACGTTGGTCGCCATGCCGACCGCGATGCCCGCCGATCCGTTGATCAGCAGGTTCGGAACCCGCGTCGGCAGCACCGTCGGCTCGAGTTCCTTCTCGTCGTAGTTCGGCTGGTAGTCGACGGTTTCCTTGTCGATGTCGGCCAGCAGTTCCGACGTGAGCCGGTCGAGGCGGCACTCGGTGTAGCGCATCGCCGCGGCTTCGTCACCGTCGACCGAGCCGAAGTTGCCCTGGCCGTCGACGAGCGTGTAGCGCATCGAGAAGTCCTGCGCCATGCGCACCAGCGCGTCGTAGATCGAGGAATCGCCGTGCGGGTGATACTTGCCCATCACGTCGCCGACCACGCGCGCGCACTTCACGTACGCCCGGTTCCAGGTGGTGTTCGACTCGTGCATCGAGTAGAGCGTGCGGCGGTGTACCGGCTTCAGGCCATCGCGCACGTCAGGGAGCGCGCGCCCGACGATCACGCTCATCGCGTAGTCGAGGTAGCTCCTGCGGACCTCGTCCTCGATGTTGACGCGAATGACTTCTTTGGCCAGCTCAGCCATCAGGTAACCTCGGCATGTCCGTTTCGGAGGCGCCCCAGCAGTAATTCGAATTGGTCAAGCTGTCGCTCTCGGCCAGTGAGCGCAGGCGGC
>DAIOWG010000113.1:2836-7030 GCA_036758645.1 Dokdonella sp.
GGCATGTCTGTTTCGGAGGCGCGCCAGCGGGCGGAAGGGCGCGATCGCGGCTTCATCCGCGCGCACCGTCCCGCGCAGTCTGGCCGGTCGTCGGGGACGACCGGCCGGCAGGCGCGGAAAGCAACATGAAATGATACCACGACGGAGCTGTCGAAACAGCCTTTTTTCCCTGATTTCAGCGTGACTTAGGCGCTGACGCTGCGCCATCCGGCGTGCGCGCGGAGGGGCGGAAGATCCAGTATTTCGAAGTCAGGAAATTGACCACGGCGCCGGCGACCGAGCCGACCGCGACGCCGATCGCGGGCCAGCTGCGCACCAGTGGCCAGGTCGCCACGCACAGCGCGTACGCGCCGTAATTCAGCACGAAACCGAATGCCATCGCGATCAGGTAACGCGCGAGCTCGCGCCTGCGACTCGCGCCGCCGTGCCCGGCGAAGGTGTAGCGCCGATTGAAGCCCCAGGTGGTGGTCGCCGCCGCAAGGAATGACAGCACGCGTGCGCCGTAGGGATTCATGCCGGACTCGCGCACGAGCAGTTGCACGATGCCCGCATCGATCACGAAGCCGATCGCGCCGCTGACCGCGAACAGCAGGATCTGCCTGCGCCAGGCCATGCGTCGGTGGCGCGCTCAGGCCGCGCCGAACAGCGAAGCCATGCCGCCCTCGCGCGGGTTCCGGACCACGCCGCGCTCGGTCACGATCGCGTCGATCAGCGTCGCGGGCGTCACGTCGAACACCGGGTTCCACGCCTGCGCGCCCTCGACCACGACGCGCTGGCCCGCGTGCGCGAGCAGTTCGTCGGGCGCGCGCAGCTCGATCTCGATCCCGTCGCCGTTCGGGCTGGCCATGTCCACCGTCGACGACGGCGCCACCACCATGAACTTGACGCCATGGTGGCGCGCCGCGATCGCAAGCTGGTAAGTGCCGATCTTGTTCGCGGTGTCGCCGTTGGCGGCGATCCGGTCCGCACCGACGATGACCCACTGCACCTGCCCGGTCTTCATCAGGTGGGAGGCCGCGGAATCGGCGATCAACGTCGCCGGAATGCCGTCGCGCAGCAGTTCCCAGACCGTCAGGCGCGCACCCTGCAGCCAGGGTCGCGTTTCGCCGGCGAACACGCGCGCGATGCGCCCGGCCTCGACGCCCGCGCGGATCACGCCGAGCGCGGTGCCGAATCCCGCGGTCGCGAGCGAGCCGGTATTGCAGTGGGTCAGCACGCCATCGTCGGCGCCGAGCAGCGCGGCACCGAGTTCGCCCATGCGCCGGTTGGCCGCGAGGTCTTCGTCCTGGATCGCCTGCGCCTCGCGCGCGAATGCCGGTGCATCGGCGGGATCGGCGCTCGCACCGCGCATGCGGTCGAGCGCCCACATGAGGTTGACCGCGGTCGGGCGCGCCGCGCGCAGCGTCGCGAGCGCCTGTTCGAGCCGTTCCGGTTCGCGTTGCGCCGCGAGCACCACGCCCCACGCAGCCGCGATCCCGATCGCGGGTGCACCACGAACGACCAGGTCGCGGATCGCGCCGGCGACCTCGCCGGCACTGCGGCAGTCGACGTGGCGCTCCTCGCGTGGCAGCAGGCGCTGGTCGAGCAGGCGCAGGTGGTCGCCGCGCCAGAGCACGGCGCGGACGGAATCGTGGCTGGATCGGGGTATCGCGGACATCGGCTTCGCCGTCGTCGCGGCGGCGCTGTGGAGTCGGGAGCGCAGGTTAGCAGCGCCTCGCTGCATCATCCAGCAGCGCCACGCATGAGCCGGTCGCGCAGGCCGCCGTCGCGCCGCGTCGTGCGCGCGACGGCTGCGCGCAGCGCGTCGGGAGCGGCCCACAGCAACGCCTGCTGCCGTGCGCGCGACACCGCGGTGTAGACCAGCTCGCGCGTGAGCAGCGGATTGTCGGGATCAGGTGGCAGGATCACCGCGACGTCGGCGTATTCGGAACCCTGGCTGCGATGCACCGTGATTGCCCACGCAGTCTCGCAAGCCGGCAGCACGCGCGGCGAATGACTGCGCAGCGCGGGTCGACCCTCGCGGTCACTCGATTGGAACCACACGCGCAGGCCGCCGGGGCCGTCGAGCGCGATCCCGATGTCGCCGTTGAACAGCCCGCGCACCGCGTCGTTGCGCGTGACGATGACGGGTCGGCCCGCGTACCACGTGCGCGAGGGATCGAAACCGTGGCGTTCGCCAAGCCAGCGCGTGACGAGGGCGTTCGCACCTGCGACGCCGAAGGGCCCTTCGCGCAGCGCGCACAGCAACTGGCACTCGCGCAACGCGGACAGTGCCTCGTCAGGGCACGCATCGCGGTCGAACAGCCGCGCGTGCACGCCTGCATGCTGTTCCAGCCACGCCACGATGCGTGCGCGAAGCCTGGCCGGCTCGACGCAGGCCGCGAAGCCCAGTGCATCGTCGCCACCATTCGCGATCAGGGTTTCGACCCAGTCGTGGTCGGCGCCGCGCAACGCCGCGACGCCGCGCGCAAGGCTGCCGTGCGCGCGCCAGACATGGTCGAGCGTGACGATGTTGCGCGCGAGCGGCGACTCCGATTCCGGTGGCGCCGGCGCGACGACATCGGCCAGCACCGAACCTGCATCGACCGAAGCGAGCTGGCCCGGATCGCCGACGATGATCAGGCGTGAATCCGGGCGCAGCGCGTCGAACAGCTGGCGCATCATCGCAAGGTCGACCATCGAGGCTTCGTCGACCACGACGATGTCCGCGGCCAGCGGGTTCGCGGGGCCGTGCACGAAGGTGTTGCTCGCCGGCCGGAAACCGAGCAGGCGATGCAACGTTCGCGCCTCGCCCTGCGGGATCCCGTCCAGCAACGCGCGGAACGGGGAAGCCGGGTCCAGCCGTTCGGACAGCGCCGCCTTGCCGTGCGCGATCGCCTGCCCGAGCCGTTGTGCGGCCTTGCCGGTCGGCGCGGCCAGCGCGATCGAGGGGCGCGCGGGAAGCCCTGCCGCGTCGGCATGGCGCAGCAGCATCGCGAGCATGCGCACGACGGTCGAGGTCTTGCCGGTCCCGGGACCTCCGGTCAGTACCAGCAGCCGCGCGCCGATGACGCGTGCCACCGCCTCGCGCTGGCGCCTCGTCGCGAGCGGTGGCTCGTCGCCGAACAGTGCGTCGAGGTCGTGCTGCAGCGTATCCGCAGACGTGTCCACGCGGCCGCCGCGACGCGCGAGCAACGCGTCGGCGAGCTCGCGTTCGTGTCGCCAGTTGCGCCAGAGGTAGAAGCGTGCGGACGCGTCGAGCACGAACGGGGTGAACGCGGTGCCGTCGCCGACCCACGGCTGCTCGCGCAGTGCGTCGAGCTCGGACGCCCCGAACGAGGATCCCAGCCAGGCGCAGGCGTGTCCTTCGCCTTCGGCCACTCCGGCGGCGAACGCCGCGCGCGCAAGCAGGGCGGAACCGGTGCGCGCCTGCACCCAGCGCGCGAGGCCGCGGTCGATCGTGCGCGAGGGACGCGCTGCGCCGATGCTCATGCGGTGTCCTCGCAGGCTCCGGCGAACAACTCGTCGAGCGCTTCGATCAGCGCGACCGGCCACCTCCGGCGCCAGACGCCGGCGCCTGCGGCGAGGCCGACCGCGCGCACGAACACATACCAGCTGTCACCGAGATGCTGCGCCGGCGAATAACCGCGCAGGCGCCGCCGCAGGTAGCGATGGACCGCGACGCTGTACAGCAGCGCCTGCAGCGGATAGTGGTGCGTGCGCATCGCCGCGTCGAGGCCTGCATCGCGGTAGCCGGCGAGGTCGGCCCCGAGCCAGTTGGTCTTGTAGTCGAGCACGTGGTAACGCCCGCGCCACTCGAACACGAGGTCGACGAAGCCGGCGAGCAGGCCGTTCAATCGCTGCGCCTCGAGCGTGGCCGGCACCGCATCCGCGACGCCATGCGCGGCGCACACCGCGCGCAGGCGCGCGATCGTCACGTGGCGCAGCGGCAACTGGAACTCGAACTCGCTGACGCGTGCTTCGTGCGCGAGGTCCGCGAGACGCAGGCCGCCATCGAGATCGGCGCCACGGCTGCGTTCGACCATGCGCGCGACCTGTTCGAGCAGGTCGACGCCGTCCGCCGGAGACAACCTGAAGCCGCGCGCGTGCAGCTCGCGCGCGACCAGCGCACGCTGCACGGGCCACAACGGCCCCGGTGTCGCGAGTTCGAACATGCGGTGCACGGCGTCACCGAAGCGCGGTCCGCGCAACGCC
>DAIOWG010000113.1:7040-8880 GCA_036758645.1 Dokdonella sp.
GCAGGGCGACCAGGCGAGGATCGTCGCCGCTCGACTCGGGCTCGGCAAGATCGACCGCAGCCGCGACTTCGTCGGCGGCGCCGGCTTCGGCGAACGCGGCCGCGGTGGCGCCGCGTGCGATCGCGCTGAAGCTGTGTTGCCACTCGAACGCACGCAACGCGGGCAGCGGCGTACGCGTCGCGTACGTGCGCGGCGGCGGCGCGGGTGGCTCATACATCGCCGCGGCCGGCGCGGGTACGTCGACCAGCGCGACGCCCTCGAGTCGCGACGCGAGTGCATGCAGGCCCCCTTCGCCGGGCGCGACGCCGAGCCGACGCTGCGCCTGCGCGACCAGCAGGTCGATCGCCGCGACATCGCAGGCACGCTCGGCGGGGGGTTCGCCCTCGCCCGGGAACGACTTGCGCTGGACCCAGTACACGTGAAGCGCGTGCACCGCGCGCGTCATCGCGACGTACAACAGGCGCAGTCGTTCGTCGAGGTCTTCACGATGGTGGCGCGCGAGGTTCGTCGCGAAGCCCGCCGACCCCACGTCGACGACCAGGCGGCCCGCGTCGTCGTGGAAGCGCAGCACCTTCGGCGCGAAGTTGCCGGCGCGCATGGCGATGCGCCAGGCCAGCGGCAGGTAGACGATCGGGAACTCCAGGCCCTTGGCCGCGTGCACGGTCATCAGTTGCACGCGCGCGGCATCGCTCTCGATGCGCAGCTGCCGCGCATCACCGGCGTCGTGCTCGCCGTCACCGCCGTCGCTGCGCATTCGCGCGAACCAGGCGAACAGGCCTTCGAGGCCCTGCTCCTGCGGCTGTCGCTCGGCCAGCAACTCACCGAGGTGGCGAAGGTCGGTCACGCAGCGCTCGCCGCCCTGAGCGGCGAGCAGGCCGGCTCCGCGCTGCGCCAGCAAGTCGGCTACCAGCGCCAGCACGCCGCGCGATCGCGCGAGGGCACGCCAGCGCGCGAAGCGCTCGAGCTCGCGCTCGAACGAGGCCGCATCGGTGCGCCAGGCTTCGAATTCCGCGAATCGCGCGCCGAGCAGTCGCGTCGACAGCGCAGCGCGCACCGCGCCCTCGTCGTCGGCAGCGAGCACGCCAGCGAACACGCGTTCGAACTCCGCGGCGACCTCGCCGTCGAACACGCTGCCGCGACCCGAACCGACGCACGGAACGCCACGGCGAACCAGCCGTTCGCGCAGCGCGAGCACGTGCCGGTTGGTCGGCAGCAGCACCGCGATGTCGCCCGGCAGCACGCGCCGCCCGCCGATGCGCTGGCGTCCGTCCATGAGTTGTGCGGCTATGCGCGCGGCGCAGTCGTCGAGCGCGAGCTCCTCCAGGGCACCGAGTGCCTCGAGCGGCTTGCCCTTCTTCGAGTCGGTCGCGTCGCATCGGAACGCATGCAGCAGCAGCGGCTCGGCGACCGGCTCGCCATCGATCGTCCAGGGCGACTGGTCGGCTCTTCCGGCGGCGGCGACCGCGCGGTAGTCGATCGCGGCGCGACCGAACCCGCCATCGCCGCCGTACAGCGCATTGAGCGCGCCGACGAGGGCCGTCGCCGAACGGTGGTTGGTGCCGAGTGCATGGCGCAGGCCCGCCTGCGCGGCCGCGCGCAGGTACGCGGCGATGTCTCCGCCGCGGAATCCGTAGATCGCCTGTTTCGGGTCACCGATCATCACCAGCGTGCCGCGCGGTGCGTCGTCCGCGGTGCGGTAGATGCGATCGAAGATCGCGTACTGCCGCTGGTCGGTATCCTGGAACTCGTCGATGAGCGCGGCCGGGAAGGCCTCGAACAGGCGCGCCGCGAGTTGCGCGCCGGACTCGCCGCACAATCGTTCGTGCACGCCGTCGATGAG
>DAIOWG010000114.1:0-8831 GCA_036758645.1 Dokdonella sp.
GAGGTTCGCGCGGCTTCGGCTTCGTCGATGCCGATCTCCCGGGACACCGCTTCGCCGAACTGCACCGCGGATTCGAACGTCTCGCGGATCTGGAAGTCGACGCCGGCTGCGACCAGCGCGAGCGCGTGCTCGCGGTCGAACGACCGCACCAGCAGCTTCGCGTGCGGGAAAGTCGTGCGCGCGAGCTCGACGATGCGGTTGGCCGCGTGGCGATCGTCGATGCAGACCGCGATCGCGCGCGCGCTGCCGGCACCCGATGCGTGCAGCACGTCGAGGCGCGTGCCGTCGCCGTAGTAGACCTTGAAGCCGAACTCGGCCGCGCTCTGGATCATGTCGATGTCGGTGTCGATGATCGTGACGTCGACGTCGCGCGCGAGCAATGACTGGCTCATGACCTGCCCGAAGCGACCGAATCCGATGATCAGCACGCTGCCGCTCTGTCCCGCGACCTCCTCCACGCCGTCGAGCGAGGGTTTCACCTTCGGCAGCAGCCGCCGCAGCGAGATCTCCACCAGCGGCGTCAGCACCATCGAGAGCACCACCACCGCGGTGAGGTTCGCGCCCACTTCCGCGTCGATCACGCCGGCGGTCGCGGCCGCCGCGAACAGCACGAACGCGAACTCGCCGTCCTGGGCCATCAGCACCGCGCGGTCGAGCGCGTCGCGGTGGTTCGTGCGCAAGAGGCGCGCGACCGCATAGATGCCGCCGGCCTTGAGCAGCATGAACAGCGCGACGCAGGTGCCGATCAGCGCCGCATTGCGCGCGACCACGCCGAGGTCGAGCGCCATGCCGACGCCGAGGAAGAACAGGCCGAGCAGGATCCCGCGGAAGGGTTCGATGTCCGCCTCGATCTGGTGGCGGAACACCGATTCCGACAGCAGCACGCCGGCGAGGAATGCGCCCATCGCCATCGAGAGCCCGCCCAGTTGCATCAGCAGCGCGGCGCCGAGCACCACCAGCAGCGCGGCCGCGGTCATCACTTCGCGCGCGCGCGCCGCGGCGAGCAGGCGAAACAGCGGATTGAGCAGGAACACGCCGGCAAGCACGAGCGCCGCGAGCGAGGCGACGCCGATCCCGATCGTGCTCCAGCGAGACGCCTCGCCCGCCTCCGGCGGCAGCGGCGACATGAACGCGATCAGCGCGAGCAGCGGCACGATCAGGAGGTCCTCGAACAGCAGGATCGACACGATCTTCTGCCCGCGCGGCGAGGCGACGTCGCCGCGTTCCCCGAGCAGCTGCATCACGATCGCGGTCGAGGTCATCACGAAGCCCGCGCCGGCGACGAACGCGACCGGCCAACTCCAGCCGAGCAGGCGCCCGGCGCAGGTCAGCAGCAGCGCGCACGTCGTGATCTGCAGCGTGCCGAGGCCGAAGATCTGGCGCCGCAGGTTCCACAGGTGCGAGGGGCGCATCTCGAGCCCGATCACGAACAGGAACATCACGACGCCGAGCTCGGCCACGTGCAGGATCGACTGCGGATTCGCGAACCAACCGAAGCCGAACGGCCCGATCAGGAGGCCGGCCGCGAGGTAGCCGAGCACCGAGCCGAGTCCCGCGCGCCGGAACAGCGGCACCATGACCACGGCGGCGCCGAGCAGGGCGACGACTTCGAGCAGGTCGTTCGAGGCGCCTTCGGCAGCCATGCGGGAGTCCGGTGGGAGAGGCGAGCATAACGGCTGCGTGCTGCGCTGCCGAGTCGCGCGCAACTGAACCCCTGCTGCAGGGGTTGGCGATCGCTGGCGTCCCGTTCAGTCCGCCCGGTGCCTCATGCGTCGGGGCGCCTCGCCGTTCGGTGCAGGCCATCGTCGAGGACATCCAGATGGGCACGAGCAAGAAGGACACCGGCCGTTCGAAGAAGGCGACCGCCGAGCGCGCGGCTGCACGCAATACCGACAGCGGTCCGGCCAAGGCGCCGACGGCCGCGACCGCAGACGCAGCGGCAAGGCGCGCGGCGGCCGCCGATGCCGCAGCCACCGCACTCCCGTTCAATGCGAACAAGGCCGAGGAGCATGGCGAGGACTCGCGCGTGATGGCCTCGGAAGGGCAGCACGTCGACCTGCCTGCGGTCGCGACCGGCAGCACGCTCGCGGAGGACAACGACGCGGGCAAGGCGGGCATGCCGCCCGCGGCCGGGGAAAACCCCACCGTGGGACCGCTCACGCGGGTTCGCGTGAACGCCGATGGCCAGCGCATCACCACCAACCAGGGCGTCTTGGTCTCGGACAACCAGAACTCGCTGAAGGCCGGCCTGCGCGGACCCGCGCTGCTGAAGGACTTCATCCTGCGCGAAAAGATCACGCACTTCGACCACGAGCGGATTCCCGAGCGCATCGTGCACGCGCGTGGCAGCGGCGCGCACGGGTTCTTCGAGGCCTACGAATCGCTCGCCGACGTCACGCGCGCGGCCCCGTTCCAGCGCAAGGGCAAGCGCACGCCGGTGTTCGTGCGCTTCTCGACCGTGCAGGGTGAACGCGGCTCGAAGGACACCGCGCGCGACGTGCGCGGCTTCGCCGTGAAGTTCTACACCGACGAAGGCAACTGGGACCTGGTCGGCAACAACATGCCGGTGTTCTTCATCCAGGATGCGATGAAGTTCCCCGACCTCGTGCACGCGGTGAAACCCGAGCCGCACCATGCGATGCCGCAGGCGGCGTCGGCGCACGACACGTTCTGGGACTTCGTCTCGCTGATGCCCGAATCGACCCACATGCTGCTCTGGCAGATGTCGGATCGCGCGATCCCGCGCAGCTACCGCATGATGCAGGGTTTCGGCGTGCACACGTTCCGTTTCGTCAATGCGGACGGCGAATCGATGCTCGTGAAGTTCCACTGGACGCCGCTGCTCGGCACGCATTCGCTGGTCTGGGACGAGGCCGTGAAGATCTCGGGTGCCGACCCGGACTACCACCGCCGCGACCTCTGGGAAGCGATCGATGCGGGCGAGTACCCTCAATGGGAACTCGGCGTGCAACTGTTCACGGACGAACAAGCCGAGTCCTTCAGCTTCGACGTGCTCGACGCGACCAAGCTCGTACCCGAAGAGCTCGTGCCGGTGCGGCCGATCGGGCGCATGGTGCTCGACCGCAACCCGGACAATTTCTTCGCCGAAACCGAGCAGGTCGCGTTCTGCGCCGCGCACGTGATCCCCGGCATCGACTTCACCAACGATCCGCTGCTCGCGGGGCGCATCCATTCCTACGTCGACACGCAGATCTCGCGCCTCGGCGGGCCGAACTTCCACGAGATCCCGATCAATGCGCCGCTCGCGCCGGTGCACAACAACCAGCGCGACGGGATGCACCGGCAGGCGATCGCGCGCGGACGCGTGTCCTACGAACCGAACTCGCTCGCGGGCGGTTGTCCGTTCCAGGCGGGGCAGGCCGGCTTCGTGTCGTTTCCCGAGCCCGTGGCGCAGGACGAACTGCGCGGCAAGCCGATGAAGTTCGCCGAGCACTACAACCAGGCGAGGTTGTTCTTCGACAGCCAGAGCGAGGTCGAGCAGGCGCACATCATCGCGGCGTTCCGCTTCGAGCTCAGCAAGGTCACGGTGCCCGCGATCCGCGAGCGCGTGGTGTCGATGCTCGCGAACGTCTCGGACGAGCTCGCCGCCGGCGTCGCGGAGGGGCTCGGGATGGACATGCCCGCGCCGATGCCGCGCGTGCTCGAGGCGCCGCCCTCGCCCGAGGTCGACGCATCTCCCGCGCTGTCGCTGATGGCGCACCCGGGCGACGGCAGCGTGCGCTCGCGCAAGGTCGCGATCATCGTCGCCGACGGCTGCGATGGCGAGCAGGTGGGCGCGTTGCAGCAGGCGCTGCTGGAAGCCGGCGCGATCGGGCGCCTGGTCGGCCCGCGCATCGGCCCGTTCAAGCCCCGGGGCGGCGACATGCTCGACGCGGACGCCTCGCTCGAGAACGAGCCCGGCGTGCTGTTCGACGCGCTGGTCGTGCCCGGCGGGCGGGACAGCACGGCGACGCTCGCGACCGACGGCCGGCTGCTCGAGCACGTCAAGGACCAGTATCGCCACTGCAAGACGCTGATGTTCGTCGGTGAGGCGCGCGCGATCGCGGAGGCCTGCGGCATCGATCCGGGTGCAGACGATCCGGGTCTGCTGCTCCTCGCGCGCTGGTCGCCGCGTGCGCCCGCGACGTTCATCAAGGCGCTCGCGCGCCACCGCCATTTCGAACGCGAGACCGATCCGCCGCAAGTCTGACCACCGCCGGGATCCCGTCGATCCACCCGAATTTCCAGGAGAAGCCGATGCGCAGCATCCTCGCCACGTTGAAGGCCGAACACGCGACCCTGCGCGGCCTGTTCGAACAGATGGACGCGACCTCCGATCGCGCCGAGAAGCGCCGCGCCGAACTGCTCGAGAAGATCGAGTCGGTGCTGATCCCGCACGCGAAGTGGGAGGAGTTCGTGTTCTATCCCGCGTTCGCCGAACGCGCGAGCCATGAACAGCTGCTGCAGCACGCGGAAGCGATCCAGGAGCATCGCGCGGTCGAACTCGCGGTGCTGCCGGACCTGCATGCGTCGGCCAAAGGCACGCGCCAGTTCGCCGGCTCGGCCAAGGTGCTCGGCGAGTTCATCACGCACCACGCGCGCGAGGAGGAACGGGAGATGTTCGCGGCCGCGCGCAAGCTGTTCACCGCGGCCGAGCTCGCCGAGTTCGACGAGCAGTACGAGGAGTGGAAAACCTCGCTCGCGGGCAACTGGGCCAAGGCGCATGCGAGCGTCAAGACCTTGCTGAAGTCGATCGCGCGGATGCCGAAGGCACCCGGGTGACGCGATGAGCGAGGCGGGCAGTGCGGGTTCTGGCGCCTGCTACGACTGCGCCATCGTCGGTGCGGGACCGGCCGGGCTGACCGCAGCGATCTACCTGGCGCGGTTTCGCCGCAGCGTGGTGCTGTTCGACGCGGGCCACAGTCGCGCGCGCTGGATCCCCGAGAGCCACAACTGCCCGGGTTTCCCGGGCGGCATCTCGGGTGATGCGCTGTTGCGGCGCCTGCGCGAGCAACTGTCGGCGTACGAGGTCGCGCAGCGGCCCGTGCGGGTGCAAGCGCTCGAACGCGCAGGCGAAGGCTTCGTGCTCGCCGACCAGAATGGCGGGCGCGTGCAGGCGCGCAAGGTCCTGCTTGCGACCGGCATCGTCGACGTGCTGCCCGAAGCCGACTGGGTCGAGGACGCGATCGATTCGGGCGCGCTGCGCCTGTGCCCGGTCTGCGACGGATTCGAGGCGAGCGACCAGCGCATCGCGGTGTACGGGCCGGCGGCATCGGCGCTGGACCATGCGGCGTTCCTGCGCACGTACTCGTCGGAAGTCGCGCTCGTCTGTTCGGACGGCGATGGGCCCGATGCATCGCTGCGCGAGCACGCCGCCACGCTCGGCGTGCGCGTGGCCGAGTGCGGGCCGGGGATCGGTTTCGATCGCGAGCGCTGCACGTTCGAACGCGCCGATGGCACGCGCGAGTGTTTCGATACGGTCTATCCGTTCCTCGGCGCGCGCGCGCAATCCGCGCTCGCGACCGGCGCGGGCGCCGAGTGCGACGAGGACGGGGCTCTTCGCGTCGACCGCAGCCAGATGACGACGGTGGAAGGCCTGTATGCCGCGGGCGACGTCGTGAGTTCGCTGAACCAGATCTCGGTCGCGGTCGGCCACAGCGGGATCGCGGCAACCGCGATGCACAATGCGCTGGACCGCAATCCGAGGTGATCGCTGCGGCCGCTGCGGGCGCTACCCGGCAGGGATTCGGTCGCCCGCATCGTCGAGACCGACGAGCATCGCGGAACCCCTGCCGCGCGAGCATGTCCGTATCGGACGCGGACGCGGACGGGGTTCGGCTGGCCATGCCATGCGCGCCGGTCTACGCTCGCGCCGAACCCGCATCCGCCTCGGCGAAACAACGGCAGGACCCATGGGCTGGATCACGAGCGCGACGTCGCCGCACACGCATGCCCTGTATTTCAAGGTGTTGCCGCCCGCGGCCGCGCTGCGGCCATGGGTGCGCTATTACTGGATCCTCAAGGACGATACGTCTTCACCGCAGATCGACGAGTACCTCGCGCCGGATGGATTCGAGGAGTTCATCTTCTCCTACGCGGGCGGATTCCGGCGCCAGGAAATATGCGGACCCGACTCGCACGAGCAGGTACTCGACCGCAGCTACGCGGTCGGTGCGAAGTCTGCCGGCGTGACGTGCGCGCGGCTCGGTCGGCTCGCGATGATCGGGGTCAAGCTGTGGCCGGGGGCGCTGCATGCGTTGCTGCACATGCCGTTGCATGTGCTCGCGGGCAAGCCGCTGCGGATGGCCGACCTCGACGCGCCGATCCTTTCCGAACTCGAGCATCGCCTGTTCGACGCGGACGGCGAGGCCGCCGTCGCCCATATCCTCGACGAGGGACTGCTGCGCGCGCTGCCGGTCGCCCCTCATGCGATGCTCGGCCACGCGATCGGCGAGTTGTTCGCCTCGCGTGGCACGCTCGGAATCGATGACATCACGAGCCGCTACGGCGTTCATTACCGCACGCTCGAGAAGGCGTTCCGCGAACGCATCGGCATCCCGCCCAAGGCGCTCGCGAAGGTGCTGCGGTTCAAGCATGCGTTCGGCGTCCTTTCGGGCGATGCCGCGGCGAGGGGCATCGGCGCGGCCGACTTCGGCTATTACGACCAGTCGCACTTCTGCAAGGAGTTCAAGCACTTCACCGGCAGGTCACCGACGCGTTTCTTCCGCGAGCGGCTGTCGGTGGATGTGGCGGCGTTCTGCCTCGGACTGGATCTGCGCGCTGCGAATGGCTCGCCGCTGGCGTCGGGAATCGACCTTCGACATGGCGCGCGGCATGCACGTTCCGGCGCTGCAGCCCAATTCTTACAAGACCCTCGCAGGCCGCTTCCCTAGCGTCCGCTCCCGTCCTCGAGGACGACGAACGGGAGAGGGAGTGAGCGAACGTATCGATAGAAAGGCCGGCGGCCCGGGTGCGTGGCTGGCGCTGCTGCTCGTGGTGCCGGGCGGCGGCGCGATCGCGCAGTACAACATCGGCACCGGAAGCGCGATGGACCTGTACCAGGCATCGTGCGCCGGATGTCACGGCGCGACGCTCGGCGGCGGCAGCGCCGGCTCGCTGGTCGACGATGAATGGGTCGCCGGAAACGACGACGAAGCGATTGCGCGCGCGATTGGTGATGGCGTCGCGGGCACCGCGATGCCGGCGTGGGGATCGAGCCTCGACGCGGAGCAGATCCGCTCGCTGGTGATCCTGCTGCGAGAGCAGCGCGATGCGGACCGGCTCAAGGCGCTCGAGAAATCGAACTCGGTCCAGCCCGGTACCGTGTTCCGCAGCGAGCGGCACGCATTCACGCTCGAGCGCGTGGCGGAGATGAGCGGAACGCTGTGGGCGATGGATTTCCTTCCGGACGGCTCGATGCTCGCGACCCAGCGCGAGGGCACGCTCTGGCACATCGTCCAGGGCCAACGCACGGCGATCGCGGGCACGCCCGAAGTGCTGACGAAATCGCAGGGTGGCCTGCTCGATGTCAAGGTGCATGCGCGCGGTCACGGCGCGCCATGGGTCTACCTCAGCTTCAGCGAGAAGAGCGCGCAGGGCGCGATGACGGCGGTCGTGCGCGGCAGGATCCGCGAGGGTCGCTGGGTCGACCAGCAGGACATCTTCCGCGTCCCGGTCGAACTGCACATCAACACCGCCTACCACTACGGTTCGCGCCTCGCGATCGCGGGCGACTACGTGTACGTCAGCGTCGGCGATCGCGGACGCAAGGAGATGGCGCAGTCGCTGGACCGTCCGAACGGCAAGATCCACCGCCTGCATCTCGACGGGCGGATACCACGCGACAACCCGTTCCGCGCCAAGGGGCAGTTCGCGTCGACCTGGAGCTACGGGCACCGCAACCCGCAAGGGCTCGAAGCGCATCCGGCGACCGGCGAGATCTGGGCGTCCGAGCATGGTCCGCGCGGCGGTGACGAGGTCAACCGCATCCGTCGCGGGCGGAATTACGGATGGCCGCTCGTGAGCTTCGGCATGGACTACGACGGCACCGCGATCAGCGCGTCGCCGCGCATGCGCGGCGTCGAGGAGCCGGCCCGCTACTGGACGCCGTCGATCTCGCCCGGCGGCATCGCGTTCTACACGGGCGACGCATTCCCGGCGTGGAAAGGCAGCCTGTTCGTCGGCGGGCAGGGCGCGCGCGAACTGCACCGGCTGAGCCTCGACGGGCGCGTCGTCACCGCCGACGAAACCGTGATGTCCGGCCAGGGCCGCGTGCGCGACGTCGCGAACGGCCCCGACGGACATCCGTACGTGATCCTCAACAACCCCGAACCCGCGTCGAGCGGGATCTATCGGCTCATTCCCGCGCCCGAAGGCGCATCGAACAACCAGCGAGATCCATGAACATGAAGATCACGACCCTTGCTTGTGCCGTACTGCTCGGTTGCGGCGCGAGCCTGTTCGCCGCCGCCGCAGGATCCGACCCGAAGCTGCCGACGAAGCCGGTGCTCAGCATGCAGCTTGCCCAGAAGATGGCGATGGCCTGCGTCCAGCATCAGCGCGACAGCAACGGTCCGCCCGTCGACATCGCGATCTACGACGACGGCGCCAAGCTCATCCATTTCGTCGCGATGGACGGCACCTCGAGTGGCACCGGTCCGACCGCGATGGCGAAGGCGGAAAGCGCCGCGCGCTTCCGCTTCCCGTCCGCGGCGATCGGCGGCTGGGTCAAGGGCAATCCCGCGGTCGGCCACGTGCCCGGACTGCTCGGCGTGCGCGGAGGCCTGCCGATCGTGACCGCGAGCGCACAGCCGCTCGGTGGCATCGGCGTC
>DAIOWG010000115.1:0-8805 GCA_036758645.1 Dokdonella sp.
AACACCCACAGCACGTTGCGTGGCACCCAGACGTCGAGGTTCATGCGGCAGCGTTCCCGGAGCGGAGTTCGAGCAGCGCGCGGCGCGCGCGATTGAAGATGGTTGCCGCGGACAGCGCGACCATCAGCCAGAGCACGACATCGAGCCAGGCGCCAGCCACCACGCCGAGCCCGAGCGCGAGGCCGAGCGCGCCGAACGCGAACGCGCGATCGCTCTTGCCGAACGGTCCGTCGTAGCGACGACTCGCGCCGACCTGCACGCCGATCACGCCGGTCATCTCGACGATCACGGCGAGCAGCACCACCAGCACCAGCGGCATCGCCGCGAACTCCGGACGCAGCGCGAGTGGCAGGACCATCGCCGCATCGGCGACGACATCACCGAGTTCGTTGAGGATCGCGCCGAGCCGCGAGGCCTGGCCGTGCTCGCGCGCGAGCATGCCGTCGATCGCATTGAGCGCCATGCGCACCAGCAGCGCGAGCGGCAGCAGCAACAGGATCGAGCGGCCGTCACGCAGCAGCAGCGCGGCGCCGACCGCGAAGGCGATCGCGACTGCCGCGAGCGTGACCTGGTTGGCCGTCACGCCAGCACGCGCGAGCGCGCGCACGAGCGGGCGCAGCAGGCCCTGGAACGCGGGTTTCAGCTGGTAGATGCTGGCCAACGGCTTCCCCTGGAAAACGAACGGGTCGGTGGGACCGCAACACGGAGCTCGCAGGATACGCGGGCAGATATCGAGAACGCCCGGCCCGCAGCGTTCGTCTCCATCGGGCTCGGCGTGCCCAGTGAATCCATCCCTTCGGTGCCGCCCCCTCGAAACGACGCGCCACCCGACGCGCGCCACATGCAGCAGTCCATTGGACCCGCCCACGCACCCGCGGATTTCCGGACGCGCGGTACGTTAGCAGAGCCCGACGCGGTTCGATCGACTTGGCGTGGCCGATGCAGCCGGCTACATTGCCGCTCTTGCCCCGCGCCACCTCCCTGCATGCCCGACGCCCGCCAGTGGTTCGACCTCTCCTCGCCGTTCCGCATGAAGCGCGGCGGCGAACTCGTCGGGGCTCGCCTCGCCTACGAAACCTGGGGCACGCTGTCCGCAGCGCGCGACAATGCGATCCTGGTCCTCACCGGACTGTCGCCGAGCGCGCACGCAGCATCGAACGACGTCGATCCGACGCCGGGCTGGTGGGAAGGCATGATCGGCCCTGGCAAGCCGATCGACACCACGCGCTGGTTCGTCACCTGCGTGAACACGCTGGGATCGTGCAAGGGGTCGACCGGTCCCGCCGACACCAACCCGGCCACCGGCGAGCCCTATCGGCTCGATTTCCCCGACCTCACGCTCGAGGACGCCGCGAACGCCGCGTTCGAACTCGTGCGCGGCCTCGGCATCGAACGCCTCGCGTGCCTGGTCGGCAATTCGATGGGCGGCATGACCGCGCTCGCGTATCTCGCGCAACATGCGGGCAGCGCGCGCATGCACGTCAGCATCTCGACCGCGCCGCAGGCGCAGCCGTTCGCGATCGCGATCCGCTCGCTTCAGCGCGAGGCGATCCGACTCGACCCGGACTGGAACAACGGCCGCTACGACGACGAGCGCTATCCCGAAGCCGGCATGTCGATCGCGCGCAAGCTCGGCGTGATCACCTACCGTTCGGCGATGGAATGGGTCGGCCGCTTCGCGCGCATCCGGCTCGATTCGGAGCAGCGCGACGACGATCCGTTCGGCTTCGAGTTCCAGGTCGAGTCCTACCTCGCCGGCCACGCGCGACGCTTCGTGCGCAGCTTCGACCCGAACAGCTACCTCTACCTCTCGCGCGCGAGCGACTGGTTCGACCTGGCCGACCACGGGCCTGGCGTCGAAGCGGTGCTGCGCCGCATCGACGTCGAACGCGCGCTCGTGATCGGGGTGGAAACCGACATCCTGTTCCCGCTGACGCAACAGCAGCAGATCGCCGACGGCCTCGCCGCGGGCGGCGCCGAGGTCCAGTTCGTCGCACTCGACAGCCCGCAGGGCCACGACGCGTTCCTGGTCGATATCGAGCGCTTCGGGGCGGCCGTCGCGGCATTCCTGGCGGCGGGTTAGAATCGCGGGACCGCACCCGTCCGGCCGCCCTGCGGACGGCACGCACGAAAGGTCCCGCCATGCTTTCGCTCGAATTCCCCGGCGCGCGCCAGCTCATCGACGCGATCGACGCGGCGGTGATGCTGCCCGATCCGGCCGCGACCACCGACTCGCTGCGCAACGCGCTGTGTCGCCTGATCCGCAATCCCGAAGTCCAGTTGCCGGCCTGCGTGTTCGAACGCGAGGACGACCACTACGCACGCCGCGAGCTCTATCGCAGCGAGCGGCACGGTTACAGCGTCGTCGCGATGACCTGGGGCCCGCGCCAGGGCACGCCGGTGCACGACCATGCGGGGCAGTGGTGCGTCGAAGGCGTCTGGCAGGGCACGCTCGAGATCACGCCGTTCGAACTCGTCGAGACGCGCGACGGCCGCTACCGGTTCGAGCCGCGCGGAACGATGAACGCGGGCCCCGGCTCCGCCGGCAGCCTGATCCCGCCGCACGAGTACCACGCGATCCAGAATCCCAGCGACGACGCGACCGCGGTTTCCGTGCACATCTACCAGCGCCCGCTCGACGCGTGCTGCAAGTTCCAACCCGGCGAAGGCGGCTGGTATACGCGCGACGAGTGCCAGCTCGCGCTCGACGAGACGCGCTGACCCCGACCGCGACTGCACGCGCCCGATTGCCTGCGCGGGTCGCCCACAGGGTGGGCTCCTACCGCGGTGCGTCGCCCGCCGCGATCACGCATTCGCAGGAGCGCACCCTGGGCGCGATCGCAGGAATGCGCGATCCGACACAACACCGGTTTCCTGCGCGGAACGCCCACCGGGTGGGCACCTCCACGCTCGCGCGAGATCGACGACACAATCCGGCGGCATCGCCTATACTGCGCGCCCCGCGCCCGACGCGGGATGCCAGCCGAAGTGGCGGAATCGGTAGACGCAGCGGACTCAAAATCCGCCGCCCTTAAAAGCGTGTGGGTTCGAGTCCCACCTTCGGCACCATCCGGGCGTACGCCTCCTGTCCCTGTCCTGCGCTCTCCTGCGTTTGAGGACTCGACAAGGCGCGAACCCTGCTTCGTGCCGACGGGGCTTCCGGAGGGGAACGATGAGAAACGCAAGCATCCTGCCGGTGTCCTTGCTGGCGCTGCTCTGCACTGGCTGCGCAGCCAGCGCGTATCGCCCGGTGGTCGATACGGGTGTCAGCCGCGGCAACTACGAGGACGACGTGTTCGACTGCCAGCAGCTGGCCGAACAACGGCCGGCCGCCGGGACGGCCGCAGGCGGCGCCGTCGCGGGTGCCGCGATCGGCGCGATCTTCGGGCTCGCGGTCGGACTGCGTGGCGACGATGTCGCGCACCTCGCGGCCTGGGGTGCGGCGACCGGCGGGCTCGAGGGTGCGGGCTGGGGCTCGGCCGAGCAGCGGGGAATCGTCGCGCGCTGCATGGAAGGCCGCGGCTACGCGGTGCTCGCCGACTGAGGTGCGGCTTCACTTCGCGCGATCGCCACGCCGCCTCGACGGGATCGAGGCGCCTTCCGCGCGCCCTTTGATCTGGCGTCATCCGGCGAGCGCCGGATGATCCGTCATGGCAGTCGCGACGTGCCTTGTCGTGCCCTCAGGGCGACTCAGGTACCGCCAAGCCGATCGAGCGGCAAGCGCAGGTAACGGATCCCGTTCGCATCCGGCTCGGGCAGCCGCCCGCCGCGGATGTTGACCTGCAGCGCGGGCAGCAACAGGCGCGGCACCGGCAATTGCGCATCGCGCGCGCGGCGCAACGCGATGAAGCGGGATGCGTCCACGTGTTCGCCAAGGTGCGCATTGCGCACGCGTTCGTCGGCGATCGAGGTGCAGGCGATCGGCGCCCGCCCTTGCACCGGGTAATCGTGGCAGAGGAACAGCCGCGTCGCAGGTGGCAACGCGAGGATCCGTTGCAGCGAAGCGTGCAACTGCGCCGCGTCCGCGCCGGGGAAATCCGCGCGCGCGGTGCCGACGTCGGGCGCGAACAGCGTGTCTCCGACGAAGGCGGCGTCGCCGACGAGATAGGTCACGCCGTCGGCGGTGTGGCCCGGCGTCGCGATCACGCGCGCCTCGCAAGCCCCGATCCGGAACGTATCGCCGTCGTCGAACAGGCGGTCGAACTGGCTGCCATCCGCAGGCACTTCGTCGGCGACGCCGAAAAGTGCAGTGAAATGCGCCTGCACGCGCGTGATGCCGCGCCCGATCGCGAGCTTCGCACCGAGGCGCTCACGCAGCACCCCGCCCGCGCTCAGATGGTCCGCATGGGCATGCGTTTCGAGGATCCATTCGACCGACAGCCGTCGCGCATGCACGAATGCGAGCAACGCCTCGACCGAGGCGGTCGATGTGCGCGAGGCGGCCGCGTCGTAATCCAGCACCGAATCGATGATCGCCGCGGTTCCGCCCTCGCGGTCGTAGACCACGTGCGTGAACGTGCCGGTGTCGCCGTGGAAGAAACTTTCGACCTCTGGAATGCCGGCGATCGGATTCATGCATGGGACCTCGCCGATTCGATGCATCGAGTAACCACCCGAAACCGGATGCGAGTCAAGCGGGCGTGCGCTCGCAGCCCGCTGCGCGGCTCAGGCGATGCGCCCGGCGCCGCCCATGTACGGGCGCAGCGCTTCCGGAATCCTGATCGACCCGTCCACTTCCTGGCCGTTCTCCATCACCGCGATCAATGCGCGCCCGACCGCGACGCCCGAGCCGTTGAGCGTGTGCACGAGCTCGGGCTTGCCGGTCTCGGGATTGCGCCAGCGCGCCTGCATGCGGCGCGCCTGGAAGTCGGTGCAGTTCGAGCACGAGGAGATCTCGCGGTAGGCTTGCTGCGAAGGCAGCCACACTTCGAGATCGTAGGTCTTCGCCGCGGCGAAGCCCATGTCGCCGGTGCACAGCAGCATGCGGCGGTACGGGAGGCCGAGCTTCTCGAGCACGACCTCGGCGCAGCGCGTCATGCGCTCGTGCTCGTCCCAGCTTTCGCTCGGGCGCGTGATGCTGACCAGCTCCACCTTCTCGAACTGGTGCTGGCGGATCATGCCGCGCGTGTCGCGGCCGTGCGAGCCGGCTTCGGCGCGGAAGCACGGGGAATGCGCGACCATGCGCTGCGGCAGCGAATCGGCCTCGACGATCGCGTCGCGCACGATGTTGGTCAGCGAGACTTCCGCAGTCGGGATCAGGTAGCGCCTGGTGTCGCCGACCGCGGTCGAGAACAGGTCTTCCTCGAACTTGGGCAACTGGCCGGTGCCCTGCATCGAATCGGCGTTGACGAGCAGCGGAACATTGCATTCGAGGTAGCCGTGCTCACCCGCGTGCAGGTCGAGCATGAACTGCGCGAGCGCGCGATGCAGGCGCGCGAGTTCGCCGCGCAGCACCGTGAAGCGCGCCCCCGAAAGCTTGGCGCCGGTGTCGCCGTCGAGCCAGCCCTTGCGTGCGCCGAGTTCGACGTGGTCCTTGACCCCGAAGTCGAACGCACGTGGCGAGCCCCAGCGGCGCTGTTCGACATTGCCCGATTCGTCGGCACCTTCCGGCACCGACGCGTGCGGCAGGTTCGGGATCCCGAGCGACAGCGCGGACACGCGCTCCTGCACCGCGGCGAGCCCCTGTTCGTTGGCCTTGAGGCGATCACCGATCCCGGCCACTTCGGCCATCAGCGCCGCGACGTCCTCGCCCTTCGCCTTGGCCTGCCCGATCGCCTTCGATCGCGTGTTGCGCAGGTTCTGCAGTTCCTGCGTCTCGGTCTGCACGCGCTTGCGCTCGACCTCGATCGATTCGAATGCGGCGCCATCGAGCACGTAGCCACGCGTCGCGAGTCGGCGGGCGGTGTCGGCGAGCTGGCCGCGCAGCAGGGCGGGATCGAGCATGGGAAATCCGGGCGTCTAAGCGAACCGGTGATTATAGGAGATCCGGCTGCCGGTCGTAGGCTGGACGCGCGCAGCGCGGTTGGCCGTTGTTCCCGTATGCGGCAAGAGCGCCGGCCGGCCTTCGGCCGTCCAGCCTACGGTTTGCGGCGCGCGGTGCGGCGCGATTCGACCTTGTCGCGGAACTGGCCTTCGAGCCCGCGTTCGGTCGGCGTGTAGAACCGCGCATCCGAAAGTGCATCGGGCAGGCATTGCTGGTCGATCGCGACGCCGCCTTCGGCGTCGTGGTCGTACTGGTAGCCCCTGCCGTAGCCGAGGCCCTTCATGAGCTTGGTCGGCGCGTTGCGCAGGTGCATCGGCACTTCGAGCGTGCCGGTGTCGGCGACGGTCGCGCGCACCTGGTTGAACGCTGCGTACGCCGCGTTGCTCTTCGGCGCGACCGCGAGGTAGAGCGCGAGCTCGCCGAGACCAAGTTCGCCTTCCGGGCTGCCGAGGCGCTCGAACGTGTCCCAGGCGTCGAGCGCCATGCGCCACGCGCGCGGATCGGCGAGGCCGATGTCCTCGATCGCCATGCGCAGCATGCGTCGCGCGAGGTAGCGCGGGTCGCAGCCGCCGTCGAGCATGCGCGCGAGCCAGTACAGCGCCGCGTCGGGATCGGATGAACGCACCGATTTGTGCAGCGCCGAGATCTGGTCGTAGAACTGCTCGCCGCCCTTGTCGAAACGGCGCGTGCGGTCGGCGAGTACCTGCTGCAGGGTCGCGTCGTCGATGACCCCGCCCTGCGCGAGTTCGGCCGCGATCTCGAGGAAGGTCAGCGCCCGTCGCACGTCGCCATCGGCGGCTTGAGCCATCGTCGCGAGCGCCTCGTCGGACACCTGAAGCGGCTGCGCGCCGAGGCCGCGCCCGGCGTCGCCGAGCGCGCGCCGCAGCGCCGCGACGATCGCGTCGGCCGGCACTGCTTCGAGCACGTGCACGCGGCAGCGCGACAGCAGCGCCGAGTTCAGCTCGAACGACGGGTTCTCGGTGGTCGCGCCGACGAACACGATGATGCCGCGCTCGATGTGCGGCAGGAACGCGTCCTGCTGCAGCTTGTTGAAACGGTGGACCTCGTCGACGAACAGCAGCGTGCGCACGCCTTGCGCGTGTCGCGCCTCGGCCTCGGCGAGCTCGCGCCGCACGTCGGGCAGGCCCGACAGCACCGCCGAGATCGCGCGGAACTCGGCTTCGGCATACTTCGCGAGCAACAGCGCGAGCGTTGTCTTGCCGCAACCGGGCGGCCCCCACAGGATCATCGAGTGCACATGTCCGGCTTCGATCGCACGCCGCAATGGCGTGTCGCTGCCGAGCAGGCGCGGCTGGCCGACGACTTCGTCGAGCGAGCGCGGACGCATGCGCTCGGCCAGCGGCTTGGGGCCGCCGGATTCGCTGAACAGGGTGGCGCGCGCCGGTGGCTTGCGAGGTGGCATCTGCGAATCATAGGCCACGGACGCGTGCGCAGGCGCCACGCCGTGTCCCGCGCGCCGGCCCCGGATCGCGTGCGGGCCAGGCACCTCGAAATCTTGCCGTGCAAGGCTCGGTGGCAGCGCTGCCGGTGATGGGTTCGGGGGCCTGGCTCCGTACTGTGGGTTGACGCCCCTTCGACGGACTCCGACATGTCGCGCGCCCACAGGTCCGCCAATCCGCCTCGACGCCGCTGGCGACGCCTTGCGTGGGCCTGCGTCGGCGCGTGCGTGCTGATCGCGGCCGCCGGGACTGCCTGCGCGGGGGAGTCCGACGGCAAGCCCGTGCTCGGCGTGCTGAAGCTGCAGGACGAAACCGGCGCCATGCCGTTCCAGGGCGGCATCGGGCGCGTGCTGACCAACATCCTGACCAATGAACTCGCGGCGAGGCCGCGGTTCACCGTGGTCGAGCGACGCCGCCTGCAGGCGATCCTCGAGGAGCAGGAACTCGGCGCATCGGGCCGGCTGCGCCCCGGCGAGGGTGCGCGCATCGGTGAACTCAGCGGCGCCGATTACCTCGTGATGGGCACGGTCACCGCGTTCGAGGAAGGCGTGGAGAGGACCTCGAAGCGCGCGTTCCTCGGCGGCTTCGGCGGTGCGCGCAACACCAGCACGGCGTACCTCGCGCTCGACCTGCGCGTTGTCGACACGAGCACCGGCGAGATCGCCTACGCCCGCACGATCGAAGGACGAACGACGAAGACCGCTTCGTCCGTCGACGTCGGATTCGCGGGCGCCGGGCTCGGCTACGAATCGATCAAGAGCGAGGCGACCGCGAAGGTCGTGCGCGCCGCGGTGATCGAGGTGATCGATTACCTCGAATGCGCGATGGTGCGGCGCGACGGCTGCCTTGCGGTGTATGCAGGCAAGGAGCAGCAACGCGTGGACGGCACGCGCAAGGCGATCAGGCTCGACGGGAATACGCGATGAACAGGCGAATCGCCCGCATCGCGCTCTGCGCGACGATCGCGTCCAGTTGCGCTGCCGCGCAGGCGGCGACCCTGCTCGAGTACCGGCACGAGGGCGAATGCGCGACCGAGTTCGAGCGCATGGCGATCGATGGATTGAACCTGCGCATCGACATGCGCGTCGATGGCATCGAGATGACCTCGCTGATCGACGACGAGGAGCAGCTGATGCACCAGGTCATGCACGACTCGCGCAGCTACATGACGATGGAATCGGACGACGACGCGGTCGACTTCAACAGCGACGTCGCGCGCAGCACGCTGCTGCATGCGCGCAACGAGACCTACAAGGTCACCGGACTCGACAACGACGCGCTGATCGAGCAGGCGCGCGCAGCGCAGGTTGTGGCCTGCCCCGAGATGGCGCAGCTCGGATTCGGCGATCCCGATTATCCCGA
>DAIOWG010000116.1:0-8776 GCA_036758645.1 Dokdonella sp.
GCCGAGGATCGCGCGACGGTACGCCTCGCCGGTCGCGCGGTCGAACACGCCGGCGTCCTCGAAGCGCGCGAACGCATCGGCCGACAGCACTTCGGCCCACAGATAGCTGTAGTAGCCAGCGCCATAGCCACCGGCGAAGATGTGCGTGAATGCATGCGGGAAGCGCTGCCACGCGGGGGGCTTCAGCACCGACACCTCGTCGCGCACCTCGTCGAGGATCTCGAGCGCGCGTGCGCCGCGTGACGGGTCGTACTCGGCGTGCAGCCGGAAGTCGAACAGTCCGAACTCGAGCTGGCGCACGAGGAACAGCCCCGCATGGAAATGCCGCGCAGCCTGCATCCGCGCGAACAGCGCATCCGGGAGCTTCTCGCCGGTCTGCCAGTGGCGCGCGAACAGATCGAGTGCCTCGCGCTGCCAGCCGAAGTTCTCCATCAACTGGCTCGGCAGCTCGACCGCATCCCATTCGACCCCGTTGATGCCGGCGACGCCCGGCAGGTCGACCTCGGTCAACAGGTGGTGCAGGCCGTGGCCGAACTCGTGGAACATCGTGAGCACGTCGTCGTGGGTGAGCAGTGACGGCGTGGTCGCGGTCGGCGGCGCGAAGTTGCAGGTCAGGAACGCGACCGGCTGCTGCACCGACTCGCCGCGGCGGAACCGGTTCACGCACACGTCCATCCAGGCGCCACCGCGCTTGCCTGCGCGTGCGTAGAGATCGAGGTAGGCCCCCGCGAACACCTCGCCCGAAGCATCGACGAGGTCGTAATAGCGCACGTCGGCATGCCAGGTTTCGACGCCTTCGCGCAGGCGCAGCGACACGCCGAACACGCGCTCGGTGATCGCGAACAGGCCCTCGAGCACGCGATCGAGCGCGAAATAGGGTTTGAGCTCCTCCTCGTTCAACGCGTACTTGCGCTCGCGCAGCCGCTCGGCCGCGTACGCGACGTCCCAGGGCTCGAGCTCCGCGATGCCGAGGGCGTCCGACGCGAACATGCGCAGTTCCGCGAGCTCGCGCTCGGCGACCGGTCGCGCGCGCGCGGCGAGGTCGCGCAGGAATGCGAACACCGCATCGGGCGAGGGCGCCATCTTGGTCGCGAGCGATTCCTCGGCGGCGTCCGCGAAGCCGAGCAGGCGCGCGGCCTCGTGGCGCAGCGCAAGGATCCGTTCGATGCGCCCGGAGTTGTCGAACTCGCCCGCATTCGGCCCCTGGTCCGATGCGCGCGTCTGGTAGGCCGCGTACACGCGCGCCCGCAATGCGCGGTCATTGGCGTAGGTCAGCACCGCCTGCACGCTCGGCTGCTTCAAGGTCACGAGCCAGCCGTCGAGGCCTTTCTCCGCGGCGTAGGCGCGCAACACCGCAAGGCCCGACTCCGGGATGCCGGCGACGCCGGAGGCGTCCGTGATCGATTCGCTCCATGCGTCGGTCGCATCGAGCACGGCCTCCTCGAAGCCGGTCGCGAGCTTGGCGAGCTCGTTCGCGATCTCGCGAAAGCGCGAGCGCGCCGGTTCCTCGAGCGCGACCCCGGACAGGTGGAAGTCGCGCAACTCGTGCTCGACCAGCGTGCGCGCGGCGCGCGGCAGGGTGGTCGCATCGACACCGTCCGCGACGGCCTTGACCGCGGCGTACAACGCGCGGTTCTGGCCGAGCTCGCTCGCGTGCTCGACGATCTTCTCCTGCGCGATCGCGTAGGCCTTGCGCAGCTCGTCCGAATCGGCGACGCCATGCAGGTGCGAGACCGGCGCCCACACGCGATTGAGGCGGTCCTCGAGTTCTTCGCCCGCGAGCATCACGTTCGCGAAATCGCGCGGCGCGTCGGAGGCGAGCAAGGCGTCGACGCGCGCGCGGTAATCGGCGAGCACGGCGTCCACCGCGGGCACCACGTGTTCGGGACGGATCGCGGCGAAACGCGGCAATGCGGTGGCATCGAGCAGGGGGTTGGCGGTGGTCATCGGGCGCCGGAGTCGGAACGGACGTGACAACGTGGCGGGTGTGCGCGCCGAAATCAAGCAGGCGGAGTGCTAGGCTTGGCGGCGTCCCCCGCCGCGGTGCGTGCCATGAACATCCGACCCTACCAGGGCATCCTGCCCCGACTCGGCGCGAACGCCTACGTCGACCCCGGCGCCCACCTGATCGGCGACGTCGAACTCGGCGATGACGCCTCGCTCTGGCCCTGCGCGGTCGCGCGCGGCGACGTGCACTGGATCCGCATCGGCGCGCGCACCAACGTGCAGGACGGCGCGGTGCTGCACGTGACGCACGACGGTGAATACACGAAAGGCGGCTTCCCGCTGACGATCGGCGCCGACGTCACGATCGGCCACGCAGCGGTCGTGCATGCGTGCACGATCGGCGACGCCTGCCTCATCGGCATGCATGCGACCGTGCTCGACGGCGTCGTCGTCGAACGCCACGGCATGATCGGCGCCGGCGCGGTGGTGACGCCCGGCAAGCGCGTCGGCGAAGGCGAGCTCTGGCTCGGCAATCCCGCACGCCGCGTGCGCATGCTTTCGGACCAGGAAATCGAACGCCTCTACTACTCCGCACGCCACTACGTGAAGCTCAAGAACCGTTATCTGGACATCGGGTGAGCGCGCGTGATCGGATTGGCGGTGCAACGCCGGGGATCCAAGCAGCGAGCACCCGGCAGCCGCTGTCGCGGGTCGGGCGCGAGCCAGCCCTTCGCACGAACCATCGGGGCTGAAGCCCCGCGCCGGCCCATTCGCGGCGCTCCGCTCGAGCGGCGATCGTGGCTATTGCGGCACACCTTCGAAACCATCCGCGAACACCCGGTCGTCGCCGCCCTGCGGCGGGAACCGCGGGTCGAACAGGCAGACGCTGCGCGCGGGTTGCATCGCGCGGCTGCCGTCGCAGGCGTGCACGGCCGCGGATGATGCCGCGGCGTCCTGCGCGCCGATCGACGCGCCCGCGCCGCCCTCGCCGGTCGCGAGGTACTGCAGCGCGATCTCGAAGCTCGCGTGGTAGAGCACGACCTGGAACGCGAGGCCGTCGTCGTGTCCCACGCGCGTCCAGCCGCTCCAGTCGAACACGCTGCAGCCCTCGTCCACGCCCGACGCCGCGGGGCGCGGGCAGATCGCGTAGTGCACGTGGCGCAGCGCGCCACCGCTGCCGGCCGCGAGGTCGTCATGCCAGGCGAGGATGCGCGAAGTGGCTGCGCCGACATGGTCGGGTGCCGCGGGCAGCGGGCAGTCGTTGCTGAAATCGCCGCCATCGTCCTCGTGCGGTCCGTGCGCGGCCGCGAGATAGCCGTTCGTCGACATCGCGAACTGCAGCGTCGAGGTCCCATAGAGTTCGAACGGCTCGGCCAGCAGCACGAACGCGTGGCCGTCATCGGCGGCCGAGCTTGCGCCGTCGGCGGCGACAGGCAGCAAGGGTGGCGAGCCCGACACATCGATCGGCGTGAATGCGCAGGTCGCCGGTTCGTCGGAAACCAGGTAGCCCCAGGCGTCGGAAGCCATCGCCACGCGCTGCGCGGATGCGGATTGGAAGGGCAGCACGCAGGCGCAAGCGAGCGCCGCGAGTCGAATCATCGTCATCGCGTGCATCACGGTCCCCTCGCCGAGAAGATTTCGATGTTGCCGTCCGCGTTGTCACCGAGCGGATCGTCGGCACCGTGGAAGTGGATGACCGGTACCGAACCGTCGAGTCCGATGCGCGCGCCGGTCGCGCCGAGCACGCCCTGGAAGACGGTCACGTCGGTAGCCGGCGTGGCGCGCTGGCGGCGACCGATCTCGCTGAGGAAGGAGGTGCCGAGCCGCTCGAACGCGTATTGGTTGCCGTCGGGGTGCAACGACACCGAGAGGTAGCGCGGCGTCGTCGCTGCCGGCGTGAGCTGGCTGTTGCCGCCGAATGCGTCGTTGACGAAGACCTGCCACGAATCGCAGGGCGCATTCGAACCGGTCAGGTCCGCATTGGAGACGAACAGCGTGTAGCGGCCCGTGGTGCCGCCGACGTCGGGCGAGAAATTGAACACCGTCTCGGAACCGCTGCCACCGGTGCAGGTGCGCGTCGCTCCGGTCGCCGTGACCTGGCGCCAGCCGGCGGTGCCGGCCGTTGCGAGATCCTTGCGGAAGACCTCCCAGCTCGCGTCGCTGTTGTTGCTGCCGCCGCGCGGGTTGCAATTGGATTCGAGCACGACGAACTGACCGGCGCCGGCATTGCCGTCGATGCGCGGACGGCGCGCCTCGCAGGCGCCGGTTCCGAGCAGTTCGAGCACCGCGGGCGTGGGCCAGCTTGTCGCGCCGCGCGTCGACACCACGATCTTGCGCGCGCTGCCCGCGCCCGTCAGCGACGGGCAGGTCGTCTCCCAGACGATGCGCGTGCCGTTCTCGCCGATCACCGGGTTCTCGTTCACGCAGCCCGCCGGAATCGACGCCGGCGTCACCGTCTCGACCGCGCCGCCGGTGCGGTCCCAGCGGTAGACATGCTGCGGCGCGCTTGCGTTGAGGCGCGCCGCAATCGCGACGTAGCGACCTGCCGCATTGGCGACCATCGCGAGGTTCTGCACGCTGCCGCCGGACGCGAGCGTGAGTGCGGTCGCGCGTGCGTAGGCCGACCCATTCCAGGCGTAGACCTGGCGCAGCGCGCTCGGGTTGTCGCCGGTCAGGTTCGCGCTCGATGCGAACGCGAGCTGGGTACCGGTCGCGTTCGTCGCGATCGGGAAGCTGTCGACCGGGCGCAGTTCGAAGCCGCCGCCCTTGACCTCGACCGCCGAACCGCTGGTATCGGTGATCTGGCGCAGCGACTCGATCGGCGTCGCGTCGCAGGACGAGCGGATCTCGACCTGGTCGAGCATCAGCGCGGAGTCGTAGCCGGTGTCGCCCTGGTCGAGCGCGGCGAAGCGCAGCGTGACCGTCGCACCGGCGGCGAGCCCGCCGATCGGCACGCAGGCATGGCGCCAGCCGCCGACGCCGTGGCGCAGCAGCGTGTTGCGCACCGCCGCGGGCGAGCCCGCATTGAGCGACCAGTTGACGAGGCCGAGGCCCGTGCACGGCGCGCTCGGAAAGTTGGAGTAGTTGGAGCCGTTGCTCTTGCACGAGCTGCCCGACCACGCCTGCACGAGTGCACCGCCATTGATCGCGATGCGCAGGTCGAACAGGTCGTCGAAGTCGTCCGGTTGCTGCTGCTCGCTGGACGGATAGTTCCAGTCGAAGGCGAGCACCGCGGGTGCGAACGGCACGGTGACGGTCTGCGTCAACGAGACGAAGTCGAAATCATCGGTGGTGTTGCCGTCGTAGCGCTGCGCGCCGCCGCCGCGGCTCTCCGGCCCTGTCGAGAGCAGTGCGAACCAGGTGCCGTCGACGGTCGGTGGCGTGCCGCCGCTGAAGTGCGAGGTGCGCACCGTCGCGGCCGCGCCGGTGCCACCGACGCTCCAGCCCGCGAGCGTGCCGGTTTCGAAATTGCCGTTGACCAGTTGTGCCGCGGCCGGTGCGGCGGCGAGGCTGCAGGCGAGCAGGACGGGCAGGTGCAGTTTCATCGTGGAGTCCTCGCATCGAGGTCGATGCCGAACGCGAATTCGCGCTCGAGGCGCAGGGTGCGCGCCAGGCCACCTTCGGCCTGCACGCGATAGGTTCCGGCCGCCAGGCCATCGACGCGGTAGTAGCCCCAGGCATCGCTGCGCGCGGTCGCGACGCGGCGACCGTCGCCGTCCAACACCTCGAGCGCGCGATCGGCGAGCGGTTCGCCGCCGGCGTCGAGCACGCGCCCGGCGAAGCCGAGCCGCAACGCAAGGCCGAAGTCGATGCGCGTGGCTGCGCCCGCGCGCACTTCGACGCGGCGCACCGGATCGGCCGGCTGGTATTCGAGCGGCAGTTCGCCGCTGTCGAGCGACAACGCGTAGATGCCATCCTGCAACTGGCCGATCGCGAAGCGACCCGAGCCGTCGACTTGGCCGCGCCAGCGGCCATCCAGCAGCACGCCGACGCCGGCGAGCCGGCGCGCGTCGAGTCCGTCGGCCGCGACGACGCGGCCCGAGATGCCGCCATCGTCGCCGCGCCGCTCGCGGTAGCCACCGCGTGCAAGGCCCGACGGCGTCACTGCGAAGTCCGCGACCAGCGACAGCATCGCGATGCGGCCGGAGCCGCCGAACTGCTCGCGCTGCAGCGGATCGTCGAGCACCTGCGCGCGCACCAGCAAGCCGGGGCGCAATTCGCCGCTGCCCTCGACCAGGTAGCCTGCATGGCCACGCCCGTGCAGCGCGCCGAGCGTCCACGAGAACGGCCAGCGCGCACTGCCCGGGCCATTGAGATACACGCCGGTGCGCCGACCGAGGCCATCCTCGTCGACCAGCTGTGCGCGCAGCAGCAGGCGATTCGGCAGCCGCTGGTCGAGCGTGAACTGGCGCTGGTCGCGGTAGTTCGCGTAGCCGAGCGTGGTGTCCCGCAGCGGCGCCCAGCGCGCGACCGCCACGTAGCGGCCGTCGTAGTCGGGGCGCAGCGACAGGGCGAGATCCGCGCGCGGCTGCCACTGCAACGCGGGCTTGATGAAGTCGACCTCGCCGGCTTCGCCGCCGCGCGAATGACGCGCGACCAGCGATGCCGCGAGCCCGGCACGCGGCCGCCAGCCGGCTTCGGCCGTGTAGTCCGCGCGCGCGATCGCTTCGTCATCGAGGAAACCGGCTTCGCGATGGCTGAACCAGCCATTCCAGAACAGTGCGCCGCGCGCGCCGTCGCCGTAGACCTCGGCCGCGTTGCCTTCTCCCGCATGCGCGAGCGTGGCCGACCACACGCCGAGCGCGCCGAGCGAGGCGACCGCGCCGGCCGCGCCCTGCGGGCGCGCGCCGCTGTCCTGCCATGCGGCCATCAGCGTGAGGCCGTCGCGCACACCCTGTCGCCACTGGTAGAAGCCTGCGCGTTCGCCGCCCTGGTCGAGGCGGTCGAGCGGATTGGCGCTGGTGCCCAAACCGGCATGGTGCAATACCGCGCCTTCGGGCAGCAGGCGATCGCTCGCGACCGGACGGATGTCGTCGACGCGCAGCGGCACGTCGGCCTGGCCCGGTTCGTAGATCGCGACTTCGATGCGCTCGCCGGTGCTGGTCTGGTCGCGGAATTCGTAGTGGCCATCGAGTGCGATCGGCGTGCGCGCGACCACTTGCCCGTCACGGCGCAGTTCAGCGACGCCGCCCGGAGGGCCCTTGCCGCGCAGCGTGCGCTGCGCATCGAGCCGGCTCGCGACGAGGCCGTCGCCATAGGCCGCATCGAACAGCGCGCGCGGGCGGTTGCTCCAGGCGACTTGCGCGCCGGTCAGGTGGAAGCCCGGCAGCAGCCCGCCGATCGAACCCGACAACTCGCGCCCGACCAGATAGCGCGTGTTGCCGCGACCCCCCGCGAGCGCCCACAGGTCGAGCCGGCGATCGGATTGGAAATCGTCGATCTCGCGCAGGTACCAGTGGGCCGGGCCGGCCACGCCCGCGAGATCGGTCGTGCCGAGCCAGCTCGAGGAATGCGCGTCGCCGCGCCACGCGATCTCGCTGCGCCAGCGCGACAGGCTCGCGCGTGGCGCGCGAATGTCGGCCGCAACCGGCGCCGCAGCCTGCCCCGCGTTGCCGGCCGTCGCCGCGAACGGATCCCAGCCGAGGTCGACGCGCAGCGCATACTCGCCGCGATCGAATCGCATGCGCGCGCCGAATGCCTGCTCGAGCGTGGCGATGTCGACGAACAGGAAACCCTGGATCTCGCTCGCCTGCGCGCGCGGCACGCGTGCTTCACCAAGCGGCGTCGCGAACACCAGCGCGTCCTCGCGCGGCTCGGCCACCAGTCGCAGTGCGCGCACGAGATAGTCCAGCGCGACCAGCGTCGTGCCCGCGCGCTGCACCACCGCGAGCGCGTCGCTGCGCTCGTCGCCGTTGACGACGAGCGCGGCGAGCTGGATCTGCGGCGTGCTGCCTGCGCCCACGGTGTCGGCATATCCACCGAACGGGCTCGCGGCGGGCGCGGCGTTCGCATGGCCTGCGCAGAGCAGGCCTGCCAGTGCGAGCGCAGCCGCGAGTCGCGTCGGCGCGAACGGGAGGGCGCGCGACATCGGTGCCTACCGTGCGGCGACGACGTAGTCGACCGTCGCCGCGACCGGCGTGTCGCCGAAGCGGCCATCGACGGCGACGACGTAGTGGCCGGGTGCGAGCGCATGCGCGGCCAGGTCGAGTGGCACCGAGCGCCGCGCCTGCGGCAGCACCGAAGTGCCGGGCAGCGCGCCAGCTGCGACCGCGCCGGCCGGAAGGCGCTCGGCGAGGTCTTGCGCGCGTTCGAGCCGCGGCACCTTCGCGGCGCCCGGGAAAGCGGCGGCGGGATAGACGACGTACTGGCCCGCGAGCCGGGTGGTCGCGTTTCCGGTCGTCTCGAGGTCGAACGCGAGGCCGCCCGCACGCGCGCCGAGCGCATGCAGGGTGCCGCGCCGGTCGACCGGGCCGGCGTGCACGTAGATCGCGGCGCCGATACGGAAACGCACCGCGAGCGTGGTCGCCGATTGCGGCGCCGCGATCGGCGTCTCCTCGTTGAAATAGAGCATCAGCCGCTGCTCGCCCGGCGGCAGCGGGACCGGCGGGCGCAGCGAAAAGCGGACGGCCTGCGACTGGCCGGGCGGCAACTCGAATTCGAGCGGACTGACCACGGTCCAGCGCTCGAGCCCGAGCGGGCCCGGCGGCAGGTCGCGCACGTTGTTGACGTCGTCCTTGTCCCACGAAGACAGCGACACGCGCACGCGCTTGGTTTCGCTGGTCTCGTTGTAGATCCGGAACGCATTCGTCGATGCAGCCTCGGCCACGTC
>DAIOWG010000117.1:0-4508 GCA_036758645.1 Dokdonella sp.
CCGACCGGGATGTTCGCGATGATCTGGTTGCGGATGTCCTCGGGCACGGCCTGCACCAGCGCAGTGTTGCAGTATCCGGGCGAGACGCTGTTGACGGTCACGCCCTTGCGCGCGACTTCGCGTGCGAGCGCCATCGTGAAGCCGTGCATGCCGGCTTTCGCCGCGGAGTAGTTGGTCTGGCCGAACTGGCCGGTCTGGCCGTTGACCGACGAGATGTTGACGATGCGGCCGAAGCCCTGCGCGGTCATGCCGTCGACGACCTGGCGGCACATGTTGAACACGGCGCCGAGGTTGATGCGCAGCACGTCGTCCCACTGCTCGCGGCTCATCTTGCGCAGGCTCGTGTCGCGCGTGATGCCTGCCGCATTGACCAGGATCGAGATCGTGCCGTGGTCGCGGCCGACGCGCGCCGCGAACGCGGCGCACTCGTCGAGGTCGGCGACATTGAGTGGCTCGAACGCGACCTGGTCACCGAAGCTCGCCATCTCCGCGCGGAACGCCTCGATGCGCTCGCTGCGCGCCGCGAGGTCGGCTGCGATGACGCGTCGCCCGCTGCGCGCGAGGTACTTGCAGATTTCGGTGCCGAGACCGCCGATACCGCCCGTGACGACGGCGATGCGCTGTTCCATCGAGGTATGCCCCTGTGTTGGCTCTTGCGCTGCGGCAAGGAATGCCGGCAGCCCGTGCTGCGACGCGGCGGACGCGGACGAACCGCGCGCCCGCGGGTCAGGATTTCGCGTCCTTCTTCTTGTCCGGGTCGAACGCGCCGCTGCGGACGCTGCTGAGGAACCCCTGCTGCAGGTTCTTCCACATGTCCATGTTCCGCTCGGTCAGGTCATTGAGCATCGACCACGGCGTCTGGCCGAGCATGCTGTTGAGCTGGCTGCGGAACTGCTGCTGCTGGTCGAGGAAGATCTGCAGGCTGCGCTCCAGGTAGCCGCCCATGAAACCCTGCAGCGAATCACCGTAGAAACGGATGATCTGCGACAGCAGCTTGGTCGTGAACATCGGCTGGCCGCGATCCTCGTATTCCGAGATGATCTGCAGCAGCACCGAGCGGGTCAGGTTCTCGCCGGTCTTGGCGTCGCGGACCTCGAACTCCTCGTCCTCGAGCACGAGCTGGCGGATCTCTTCCAGCGTGATGTAGCTGGAGATCTCGGTATCGTAGAGGCGACGATTCGGATACTTCTTGATGATGCGCGGCGTGGTCATCGGCCAACGCTAGCAGAATGTGACGCGGCGCACCAGTTGGCGATGTTGCGCAGCAATCCGCACCGCCGGCGTGCGCGCAGGGGCGCGGCCCGCGGACCTCGCCGAGGGCGTTCCGGCTGCTCGCCGGGCGCACGGTCGGGGCGCCCCGGACCTGCTCCGGGGCGGCCTTCGATCGCATTGCGCGGAGATCCGGTGGACCGCCGCGCCGTCGCTTACCAGCCCATGTACTGGCCGCCGTTGATCGCGAGGTTCGCGCCGGTGATCCAGCGCGCCTGTTCCTCGGTGAAGAACCCGACCGCATACGCGATCTCGTCGGGTTCGCCGAGGCGCCCGACCGGGATCTGGGCCACGATCTTCGCGCGCACGTCCTCGGGCACCGCCATCACCATGTCGGTGCCGACGTAGCCGGGCGACACGGTGTTCACGGTGATGCCGAAGCGCGCGTTTTCCTGCGCGAGCGAGATCGTGAAGCCATGCATGCCGGCTTTGGCGGCTGCATAGTTGGCCTGGCCGTACTGTCCCTTCTGGCCGTTGATCGAGCTGATCTGCACGATGCGCCCCCACTTGCGGTCGCGCATGCCTTCGATCACCGGTCGCGTCACGTTGAAGCAGGAGCCGAGGTTGGTCGCGATGACTTCCTGCCACTGCAGCGCGGTCATCTTGTGGAACGTGGTGTCGCGCGTGATGCCCGCGTTGTTGACGAGGATGTCGACCGGACCGAGCTGGCCTTCGACCTCGCGCACCATCGCCTCGGCAGTCGCAGCATCGGCGACGTCGCCGCGCGCGAGCGCGAACTCGAACCCGTCCTTGCGCTGCGCGTCCTGCCAGGCCTTCGCCTTGCCTTCGTCGCGGAAGTTGGTCGCGACCTTGTGGCCCCGGCTCGCGAGGTGTCTGCAGATGGCCGTACCGATGCCTCCGGTACCGCCGGTGACCAGGGCGACGCGCGTCGTCATGACGTTGGCTCCTCGTGGGTTGTCGAACAAGGCGGGGATCGGGGATGGGAGATTCGGGATTCGGAAGGCAAACCAGGCGACGTGCCCGGAAAGACCCCGAATCCCCATCCCGGCTCTTCGAGTGATTGTGCCTCAGCGAAGCACGGAGTCATTGCGCGCTGCGGCAAATGCATCGAGGTGCCGGCGTGGAATCGCGCAGGGATCGAATACCCGCAGCGCGCAGTCGAGCACTGAGCCCACACTGCCGACGACCGCGGGCGGCTGGCCGAGGAACTGCAGCGCCGCGCGCAGCGCGGGCAGCGGATCGGCGGCGTCGACCGCGAGCGCGGCATCGTGCTTGCTGAGCTTGCGGCCGTCCTCTCCGAGCACCAGCGGCAGGTGGGCATGGCGCGGTTGCGGGTATCCGAGCAGGCGCTGCAGCAGGATCTGGCGCGGCGTGGAATCGAGCAGGTCGGCGCCGCGCACGACGTCGGTGATGCGCTGCGCCGCGTCGTCGACGACCACCGCGAGCTGGTAGGCACAGGCGCCATCGCTGCGCCAGATCACGAAGTCCCCGATCTCGCGCGCGAGGTCCTGCACCTGCGGCCCCTGCAGTCCGTCGTCGAATGTGATCGTCGAATCGCCGACGCGCAGGCGCCAGGCCGGCGGGCGCGCATCCGGCGCCGACAGGCAGCGTGCGGGATGGATGCCGCCGAACGGCTCGAGGTCGCTGCGGCTGCAGCTGCAGCGGTAGGCGTGTCCCGCCCGCTCGAGCACCGCCAGGGCATCGGCGTAGGCGTCGGTGCGCAGGCTCTGGCGCAGCACGGGCTCGTCCGACACCAGCCCGAACGCGTCGAGCGTGCGCAGGATGTCGTCGGCGGCGCCGCGCACTTCGCGCTCATGATCGAGGTCTTCCATGCGCACGATCCAGGCGCCGCCGGCCGCCCGCGCGAACAGCCAGCTGCCGAGCGCCGCCACCAGCGATCCGAAATGCAGCCGGCCGGTCGGGGACGGCGCGAAGCGGCCGCGATGGCTCATCGGAACCCTGCGCGTGGCGTGCGGTCGAAGACGGTCTCGTGGCAGCTTCCCGAACCGGGTAGGCTTCCCAAACCCGCTTCGCGCCCCCATCTGGCCGATGCCGGTACATCCATTCGATCGAGGCCCACCATGTTGCGAGTCGTACTGTTCATCCTGACCAACCTGGCCGTCATGGCGCTGCTGGCGATCGTCGTCAAGCTCACGGGCATCGACGTCTACACGCAGACGCGGGGTGGCATCAACCTGCAGGGCCTGCTCGTGATGTCGGCCGTGTTCGGCATGGGCGGTTCTTTCATCTCGCTCGCGATGTCCAAGTGGATCGCCAAGTGGACCACCAAGGCAAGGGTCATCACCGATCCGCGCGACCTCACCGAGAAGTGGCTGCACGACACCGTGCGCAGGCACGCCGAGAAGGCCGGCATCGGCATGCCCGAAGTCGCGATCTACGACGCGCCCGACATGAACGCGTTCGCAACCGGCATGTCGCGCAACAACGCGCTGGTCGCGGTCAGCACCGGACTGCTGCAGGGCATGGACCGAAACCAGGTCGACGCGGTGCTCGGCCACGAGATCGCGCATGTCGCCAACGGCGACATGGTCACGCTGACGCTGATCCAGGGCGTGCTCAACACGTTCGTGATCTTCTTCGCGCGCGTGATCGGCACCGTCGTCGATCGTGCGATCAGCGGCAACCGCGACGGCGGTGGCGGCATCGCGTACTTCGCGATCGTGATGGTGCTGCAGCTCGTGCTCGGCCTGCTCGCGTCGATCATCGTGATGTGGTTCTCGCGCTGGCGCGAGTTCCGCGCAGACGCGGGCGGTGCGCGCCTCGCGGGTCGCGACTCGATGGTCTCCGCGCTCGAACGACTCGCGGCCAACCACGGCCAGAGCACGCTGCCGAAGGCGATCCAGGCGTTCGGCATTTCGGGCGAAGGCGGGCTCTCGCGCCTGTTCATGAGCCATCCGCCGCTGGCCGAGCGCATCGCGGCGCTGCGCGCCGGCGAAGCTGCCTGAAGCACGGGTGCGTTCCGCTGCAGGCCGGACGCGCGTAGCGCGGCCGGCGTGCACGGCTCGGTCGACGAGGGAGCGCCGGCCGACCTGCGGTCGTCCAGCCTACGCCATGCTGCCGCGGCCTACGCCGCGGCGTGGCTCAGGATCTTCTCGGGTTCCTGCAGGAAGTTGCCCTGCACGAAGTTGACGCCGCAACTGAACAGGATCGACATGCTCGCCGCGTCCTCGACGAACTCGGCGACGGTGAGCTTGCCCGCGTGGTGCGCCTGGTCGCAGATCTCCTTGATCCGGTCCTGGTTTTCCTTGTGCTTGGGC
>DAIOWG010000117.1:4518-8767 GCA_036758645.1 Dokdonella sp.
GGCCATGAAGTTGCGGTCGATCTTCAGGTAATGCGCGGGGATGTGCTTGACCAGCTGGAAGGAGTTCAGGCCCGAACCGAACTGCTCGAGCGCAAAGCCGCAGTGGATCTGCTCGAGTCCCTTCGCGAATGCGCGTGCAGGCTTGAGGCTGGTCACGACCTTGCTCTCGGGCATCTCGAACACGAGCGAGTCGCCGCGCTGTCGAGAGGTCTTGAGCTGCTGCGCGATCCACGGCAGCAGCGTCTGGTCCTCGAGCGACTGCGGCGTGAGCTTCACGAAGAACGTTGTCTTGTGGCCCGCGCGCTCGCGTTCGGCGATCGCGCGGATCGCATTCGCGATGACCCAGCGGTCGATCGCGGGCATGCGCCCGGTGCGCTCGGCGATCGGCAGGAACTGCGCCGGCAGGATCTCGCCCTTGGGCCCGGCCATGCGCAGCAGGATCTCGTAGAAGTCGCCCTCGGCCCCGTGCAGGCTGATGATCGGCTGGTAATAAAGTACGAAGCCGTCGTTCGCGAGCGCGTGGTCGATCGCTTCGATCCAGCGGCGCGTGGTTTCCGCCGCGGCCTTGTCCTGTTCGGATGGATCGACGATGCGCACGCGATTGCCGCCCTCGCCCTGCGCGCTGCGCAGCGCGCCATTGGACACGTCGAGGATCGTCGCCGAGTTCGCGTTCTTCTCGCCGATCAGCGTGCCGCCCAGCGTGACCGTGAGGCTGATCGACTGCTTGCCGATCTCGAAGATGCGCTCGCTGTACGCGTTGCGCAGCGTTTCGGCCAGTTGCTGCGCCGCATCGGCGTTGCGGCCGGCCAGCAGCACGCCGAAGGTGTGTTCGCCGATGCGGCCTGCGGTCTCCTGCTCGCCGATGTGCTTGCGCAACAGGGCCGCGAGATCTCCGAGCAGCACGTCGGCATTGCCAAGGCCGACCGCGTCCAGCACCTGCTTGAAGTCGTCGGGCTCGATCAGCAGCAGCGCCTGGTCCTTGGTACCGTTCGCGGCGGCGGCGGCGGCCTGGTCGATCGCGGTCAGCATGTGCTGGCGGTTGTAGAGATCGGTGATCAGGTCCTTCGAGCGCAGCGCGTCGAGCTCGCGCTCGAGCGCCTCATCGGCGATCTGGCGCCGGAACGTGATCTGGTGGCAGAGCTCGCCCTCGTAGCTCGCCTCGGCGAACTCCATCGTCGCGCTGAAGGTGGCGCCGTCGGCGCGCTGCGCCTTGAGGTTCAGGCGCTGCGGCGGTTTCTCGCCCTTGGACAGCTTCTTCAACAGCGACTTGAAATCGTCGGCGTCCTCCGAAGCGATCATGTCGAGGATCGACATGCCCTCGACGTCCTCGAACTCCTCGAACCCGAACATCTCCAGGTAGGCCTTGTTCGCGCGCACGTGCATCCCTTCGTGCACGAATGCGATCGGATCTCGCGAGGAGTCGAGCAGCGCTTCGCAGCGACGCTCGGACTCGCGCAGGCTGGCCTCGAGGCGGCGCACGTTGCGGCGCATCGTGAGCGCCTCGAATTCGCGCCGGACCACCATCTGCACGTGCTCGTGCGAGTTGCGCAGCATGACCGCGCGCGCGCCGTCGCGGTAGGCGCCGACGACCTTGTCCTCCTGCATCTCGCGTCCGCTCGCTATGACGGTGATGTCGCGACCGCCGGCCGAGGCCGCTGCGCAGACCTGCGGGATCGCCAGTTCCCGGCTGTCGACGTCGACGATCACGAGGTCGGTGGCCGACTGCTGAAGCGCGGCCTCGAGTTCGGCCTCGTTGGTCGCCCGCGCAGGCCGTACCGCGATGCCGCCGTTGCGCAGGATGCTGATGACCTGCTCGGCGTCGTCGACGGAGTCGTTGATCAGCAGCAGCTTGATGATGTTGTCGGCTCGGGTCATCGGATGGTGGAGCGTCCAGGGCGTTTTGGCGCGTGCGGCATTCGCGGCCCGCTGGATGCGGTCTGCGGGTCCGGCGGGGCGGGGTGCATTCGGATCACCGCAGCGCGCCCCGCGGTGCGAGCGTCGGGCCGGATGCGGTCTTGTTCGATATTTACCGGAATCGGGCCCCGATTTCCATGGACTCGGCACCGGACAGCGGCAATTTGTACGGCGCGCCCGCGACCTCGCGCACCCAGCGGGGCACCAGATAGCCGGGCAGGCGGCTTCGAAGCGCGTGCATGAGCTCGGCCGCGCGCGCTTCCTCGACGTCGAAATGCGCCGCGCCGCTGACGCGGTCGAGCTGGTTCAGATAATACGGCAACACGCCGCAGGCAAAGAGGCGCTCGGAGAGTTCCGCCAGCGTGCCCGCATCGTCGTTGACCCGCCGCAGCAACACCGCCTGGTTCAGCAGCAGCGCGCCGGCGCCCGCGAGTGCGCGGCAGGCAGCCGCCACCGACGCGTCGATTTCGTTCGGGTGATTCGCGTGCAGCACCACCACGCGTTGCTGCGGCAGCGCGGCGAACCATCCGAGGAACTCCGCATCGATGCGCTCGGGCAGGACCACCGGCAGGCGCGTGTGGATGCGCAGGCGCCGCACGTGCGCGATGCCCGCAAGGCCCTGCGTGAACTCGGCGAGCTTGGCGGTGGAGAGCGAAAGCGGATCACCGCCGGACAGGATCGCCTCGTTGATCGATGCATCCGCACGCAGCCAGTCGAGCGCGGCTTGCCAGCGCCGCGACGCGGCGGTCTCGTCGGCGTAGGGAAAATGGCGCCGGAAGCAGTAGCGGCAGTTGACCGCGCAGGAGCCGGTCGCGACCAGCAGGGCGCGTCCCTCGTACTTGTGCAGCACGCCGTGCGCGGCGCGCGCGCCGAGGTCGCCGACCGCGTCGCGCGCATATCCCGCCACCTCGTCGAGTTCCGCGGCCTGCGGCAGCACCTGCAGCAGCAGCGGATCGGCCGGATCGCCGCGGCGCATGCGCGCGACGAAGCCGCGCGGCACGCGCAGCGCGAAGCCGGTGTCGCGCTTCGGGAGCAGGTCGCGGCGATCCGCCAGGCCGACGAGGGCCAGCAGTTCCAGCGGATCGGTCACCGCATCGCGCCAGATCTGCTGCCAGCGCACCGGCTGCCGGGCGGGGCGGTTAGCGGTTATCATGGGCGGATGGGTCCGGAAAGCCGGCCATTCTAACGGTTTTCCCGTCGCCGGGCGGCCCCGCCGCAAGGACGGGAACTGGCCCTCCGCTTCCAACATTCCAGGAGTTTCCATGGCCAGTTACGGCATGAACGATGTCAAGAACGGTCAGAAGATCATCGTCGACGGCTATCCCTGCACGATCATCGACACCGAATACGTGAAGCCGGGCAAGGGCCAGGCGTTCACGCGCGTGAAGTACCGCAACCTCAAGAACGGCCGCACGCAGGAAATGACGATGAAGTCGACCGACTCGGTCGACGCCGCCGACGTGCTCGATACCGACATGGAGTTCCTCTACTCCGACGGCGAGTTCTGGCACTTCATGGATCCCTCGACGCACGAGCAGATCGCGGCCGACGAGAATGCGATGGCCGACGCGGCCAAGTGGCTCAAGGGCAACGAGGTCTGCATCATGACGCTGTGGAACGGCGCGCCGCTGTCGGTGACGCCGCCGATCTTCGTCGAGCTCGAGATCACCGAAACCGATCCGGGCGTGCGCGGCGACACTTCGGGCGGCGGCGGCAAGCCGGCCAAGCTCGAGACCGGCGCCGTCGTGCGCGTGCCGCTGTTCGTCGGGCAAGGCGAAAAGATCAAGGTCGACACGCGCTCGGGCGAATACATGTCGCGCGTGAAGTGATGAAGCGAGGGCTGAGGGCTGAGGGCTGCCTGGCGGCGTCGGCAGCTTCGGCTTTTCAGCCCTCGGCCCTCAGCCCTCGGCCCTCGGCCCTCCAATCCCCATGCTCCCCATCGACCTCCTGATCGAACCCCGCTGGCTCGTACCGGTCGAGCCGGCCGGTGTCGTGCTCGAAGGCCATGCGGTCGCGATCGACGCGGGTCGCATCGTCGCGCTGCTGCCGCGCGCCGACGCAGCGGCGCGCTACGCGCCGCGCGAGCGCGTCGAATTGCCCGGGCACGCGCTGATCCCGGGCCTCGTCAACGCGCATACGCATAATCCGATGACGCTGATGCGCGGGCTCGCCGACGACCTGCCGCTGATGCGCTGGCTGCAGGAACACATCTGGCCGGCCGAGGCGAAGTCGATCGGTCCGGAATTCGTGCGCGACGGGATCGAGCTCGCCGTCGCCGAAATGCTGCGCGGCGGCACCACCTGCTGCAACGAGAACTACTTCTTCCCGGACGTGC
>DAIOWG010000118.1:0-6274 GCA_036758645.1 Dokdonella sp.
TTCTTCGCCGACAACATCCATTTCGACCTGTCGGGCACGATCTCGGTGGTCGCCGATTCATCGCTCGAATACGAGTTCGTGTGGACGTTGCGCAACGTCGGCATCGATCGCGTGCTGCTCGGATCGGACTACCCGCAATTCTCGCTCGCGAGCAGCGTCGACGCGCTCGATCGCCTCGACCTGAGCGAGGCAGAGAAGGCGAAGATCCGCGTCGGGAACGCGCGCCGGTTGTTCGGCCTCGCGCCGTAGGCTGGACGCGCGTAGCGCGGCCGGCCGCGTGATCGCACCGCCCAATGCCGATACGTGCATCTCGTGGGATGCGCAAAAGCAAGAGCGCCGGCCGGCCTTTGGCCGTCCAGCCTACGAGGCCGCGGGAGCTGCGTAGGCTGGACGCGCGCAGCAAGGTCGATCGCCGAGCGCGTCGCGCACCGCATCACGACATCGGTTCGGGCTCGCGCAACTCGCCGATGCGCGGCGGCAGCGGGATGAACTCGTCGTGGTCGAGGTCGGGCAGCTTCATGCGGCCTGCCTGCCAGTCGGCGCGCGCCTGGTCGATGCGTTCCTTCGAGGACGACACGAAGTTCCAGTCGATGTAGCGCGGCCCGACCGGTTCCCCGCCGAGCGCCATCACGACCGCATCGGTCAGCGCAGTCACGTCCGCGACGCGGCCCGGCGTCAGCACGGCCATGCTGCCAGCGGCGATGCGCTGGCCCGCGACCTCGATCGCGCCGTCGACCACGTAAAGGGCGCGCTCGGGATACTCGTCCTGCAACGAGACGCGCGCGCCCGCACGCAAGTGCCAGTGCAGGTAGAACTGCGGCGAATCGACCTGCACCGGCGATTGCAGCCCGGACCATCGACCCGCGATCAGGCGGCCGCTCATTCCGCCTTCGGCGAACACCGGCAGTGCCTCGCTCGCGTGGTGCCAGAAGCCCGGCTCCGCTTCCTCGCGCTCGTCGGGCAGCGCGACCCAGGCCTGGATGCCGTCGAGCGCACCGCCTTGGTGGCGCAGGCGTTCGAAGCGTTCCGAATGGGTGATGCCGCGCCCTGCGGTCATCCAGTTGACTTCGCCCGGACGAATCGATTGTTCGAATGCGAGGCTGTCGCGGTGCGTGATCTCTCCCGCGAACAGGTAGGTGATCGTCGAGAGCCCGATGTGCGGATGCGGGCGCACGTCCGCCTCGCGCGGCAGGCCGGGCGCGAGCTGCTTCGGGCCCATGCGATCGAAGAAGATGTACGGACCGACCATGCGGCGACGCGCGAACGGCAGTACGCGCCCGACCTCGAAGCTGCCGAGGTCGCGCGTGCGCTGTTCGATGACGAGATCGATCATCCCCGGCCTCCGGTGCGTGGCGTGCGGATGGCCGACAGGTTAGCGCATCGGCGCGCGCAGGCGGCGCGGCCGGCGCCGGCGTCAATGCGCGGACACGGACGCGACCGCCTCGCGCAAGGGTCGTGACGACGCCGGTTCGATCAGGTGCAGCGAACGCGCGAGGTGCGGCTCGCGCCCGAGCCGCTCGGCCGGCCAGTCGGGGATCTCGTGTTCGAGCCAGTAGCCGACCCACGCGTCGCGCCCCACTCGCTTGGCGAGGTAGAGCGCGCTGTCGGCGAGTTGCACGCTGTGGTGCCAGGCATCGTCGGTGCGCGGCCCTGGCAGCGGGAGGTTCGCGTAGCCGATCGATGCGCCCGCGCGCAGCGTGCCCTTCGGTGCCGCGATCGGTTCGGCAAGCAGGTGGCGCAGGCGGTCGGCGAGCTCGCGTACGCGCGTCGCGTCGGTGCGCGGCAGCAACACGAGGAACTCCTCGCCGCCCCAGCGCGCGACGAACGCGCCTTCGCCCGCATTCGCGCGCAGTCGCTGCGCATACGCCTTGAGCACGAGGTCGCCTGCCTCGTGGCCGTGTTCGTCGTTGATGCGCTTGAACAGGTCGATGTCGATCAGAAGCACGGCCGCGGCGCCTTGCCCATCGACCGACAACTGGCGCAGGTGCCGAGCCATCTCGCGACGGTTGGCGAGCCCGGTCAGCGGGTCGGTGTGGCTTGCGAGGTAGAGCAGGCGGTTCATGCGCCGCTGCCACAGCAGCAGCCCGCCGGCGAGCAGCAGCAGCGGACCTGCGATGCCGGCCGCGATCCATTGCCGCCGCTCGCGCGCTTCCAGCTGCAGGGCCTGCGTGTCGGCTTCGGCCTTGAGGCGTTCGAGTTCGAGGCGCTGCTCGCGATCGCGCATGTGCGCGTCGAGCGCGGCGAGCCGCTCGTGGTTCTGGTGGCGCAGGTAGTTCTCGCGCAACGTGATGATCTGGCGCAGCACCGCGCCCGCCTGCGCATGGCGGCCGAGGCGGTCGAGCAGGTCGGCGCGCATCTGCAGCAGTTGCCACTGCTGGATTTCGTTGAGCTTGCCGGGGTCGACGCTCTCGAGCAGCGCGAGTGCCGCGACCGGGTTGCCGGCCGCCGCGCGCTGGCCCGCTTCGATCGTCGTGAGCTGGTAGTCGAGCGACACGTCGGGGGAAGGCAGTTCGATCGCCTTCGCGCGCTGGAGCAGGGCCTGCGCCTCGGCGGTTTCGCCCGCTTGCTGCAAGGCTTCGGCGAGGCCGAGGGTCGCGGCGAGCTCCTGCGTCGGGCCGCCGATCGCGCGCTCGCGGATCAGCTCGAGCGCGCGTCGCAGGTGCGGGATCGCTTCGGGCGACCGGTGCTGGCCGTTGAGGTTGAGGCCGAGGTTGTAGCGCACCGGCGCTTCGTAACGGTAGTCGCCGAGCCGCTCCATCAGCGCGAGCGCCTGCTCGTAGTTGACCTGCGCGCGCGCGTGCTCCTCGAACTCCGAATGCAGCACGCCGAGGTTGACGAGCAGCGGGATGCGTTCGGCCTCGAGGCCCTGCGATTCGGCGTCCGCGACCGCTCGCGCATACAGGTCGACCGCGCCGACGCGGTCGCCGCTGCGATGCAGGATGCTGCCCGCGCGGCGCGTCAGCCGCACGCGTTCGGGCCCGACCGCGAAGTTGCGCATGAGTTCGCCGAGCGCGTGCGCGTCGCGGCGCGCGTCGTCCTTGCGCGCGAGCGAGGCGTAGGACCAGCCGCGGCAGCCGAGCGCCTCGGCGCGCTGGCCCGGGTCCAGCATCGTGCCGGCGTCGAGCACGCTCTGCGCGAGGGCGAGCGCGCGCTCGGGGTTGGCGTCCTCGGTTTCGAGGCAGGCCGCGTTGCGCTCGTCGATGGTGACCGGCAATGCCGCGTCGCCGGGGCTGTCGGCGCCGGCGTTCGCCGCGAGCAGCAGCGCAAGCACCCAGACTGAACGACGCATCATGCTTTCCCCTGTTGCCGGGCCGCGCGGCCCTTGACGCAAGAATGCACGGAATGTGCCACGCGTCGGCCGCCTGCGGCGAAGACGGACGACGCGATCCGCTCCGCGCGTGATCGTCGCACGCCCCACGGGTGGGCGCGCAGTGGCCGGGCGGCGTCGATCTTCGCGATTCCCCGCCGCGATCGCGTTCGTGCAAGACTCCGGGCCGGACTGCTGGAGCATCGCCATGGCTCGCCGCGCGCTCGCCTTCGCATTCGCCGTGTTTGGGTCCACCTGCGGGGTTGCGCTCGCCGCCTCCATCGAGCGCGGGATGTTCGAGGCTCCCGCGGGAGCACTGCTCGGCGGTGATTGCAACGACGTGGACCAGGCCGTCCATCCCGGCCAGCCCGAGCTCGTCGGCAACCTCGTCGATGACGACTGCGACGGGCTCGCCGACGAAGATGCGAACGACCTGCCGTCGACCGATTCGGTCGACCATGACGGCGACGGGATCTCGCTCGAGCAGGGCGACTGCGACGATACCGAATCCGCGATCCACCCCGCCCAGGCCGAGGCCACCGGCAACTTCTTCGACGACGACTGCGACGGGCTCGCCGACGAGGACATCGACGACCACCCCTCGACCGACGCGCTCGATCGCGACCTCGATGGCGTGCCGATCGCGCCCGACCGGATCTTCGCGACGGGATTCGAGCCCGCGCCACGCTAGTCCTCGCCGCGGGTGCATCGCGGCGTTCGCGCGTCGCGTCGGCATGCACCGCCTGCGCTGCAACCTTCGGGCGCGCTGCGTGCCACTCACCGATTCCTTCGGCAGGAAATCCACACGATGACCCGACCTCTGCGCTGCACGCGCGCCCTCGTGGCGTGGTTCCTGGCCGCATGCGCGCTCGGCGCGCACTCAGCCGATGGTGACCTCGACCCAGGCTTCGGCGATGGCCACCAGGTCACGCAGGTGCGCCCGGTCGAGTTCGGCAACGGCCAGGCATGGGTCGGGGACGTCGCCACGTTGCCGGATGGGCGCCTCGTGTGGGCGATGGAGAATGGCATCGGCGCCCTCTGGATCGCGCGCATGCTGCGCGACGGTTCCTTCGATCCGGGCTTCGCGGGCGATGGCCTGCTCGAACTCGGCGATTGCATCGGCGCGCGCCCGGTGCGATTCGCCCTGCTCGAAGAGGGCGGCCTCGTCGCGTGGACCGGTCGCTGCCTGCAGCGGATCCACGCGGACGGCACGCTCGATCCCGCGTTTCCGGCCGCGCCAGGAGGACCGGGGCCGGACTTCATCGCCGCGCGCCTGCTGCGCGACCCTGCGGGACGCTGGCTGCTCGCCGGCAATGACGGCCAGGCGCTGCGCGTGTACCGCTTTCTCGTCGACGGCGCGCCCGATCCGGCATTCGGCGACGAGGGCGTCGCGACGATCGACACCGCGTCGACGAATGGAACGCGCACGCTCGCCGCGATGGCGCTGCGCGCGGATGGACACATCGTGCTCGCGGGCTCGCGCGGCAACAGCCACGGACCCAACCTCGTCGTCGCGGCGCTCGACGCATCCGGCGCGCCCGATCCCGCGTTCGGCGTGCAGGGGATCGTCGACCTCGATGCGCCCGCCGGTTACAGCGGCATCGCCGCGCGCGCGGTCGCGGTCGATCGCGACGGCAGCGTCGTGGTCGCGGGCGAGGCGAACAACGGCATGCAGTCGTGCTGCGTGCTGGTCGCGCGCATCGATGCGGGCGGCGGCGTCGACGAGGAGGACCTGCGCATCTTCCCGCTCGGCGCCAATGTCACGCTGTCGGCGTTCGGAGAAACCTCGAACACGCTCGCGCTGCTGCCGCACGGGAAGATCCTGCTCGCGCGCGTGTCGTTCCCGTTCGAGATCTCCACGCGCACGCGCTTCACGCTCGTGCGCATGCATCGCGATGGCAGCCTCGACCTCGGCTTCAACGAAGTCGGCTGGCGCAGCTACGTGGTCGGCGATCCCGAAGGGCAGGGCCAGAGCGGACCGTATTCGCAGATCCACGGCATGGCCTGGGCGAACGGCGAGGCGTTGATGTTCGGCCGCACGTTCTTCGAAGACAACGCGATCGGACCCGACTACGTCACGCTGATGCGTGCACGCATGGATGCGCTGTTCGAGGACGGCTACGAGCGGTGAAGGCGTGCGGTGCGCGGCGTGCGTGTCGAAATCCGGCACGGCCGTTCGTCGAACGGGCAGGGGGATGTCCCCGCCACCTGGAGATTCGACCATGAACGACCGCACGATCCGCCTCCACCGCGTGCTGAGCTGTCCACCCGAGCGCCTGTTCCGCGCATTCACCGACGGCGATGCGATGGCCAAGTGGCTGCCGCCGAACGGCTTCACCTGCCACGTGCATGCGATCGATGCGCGCGTCGGCGGGCGCTACCGCATGTCGTTCACGAATTTCACGACCGGCCAGTCGCATGCGTTCGGCGGCGAATACCTCGAACTGGTGCCGAACGAGCGGCTGCGTTACACCGACGTGTTCGAAGACCCGAACATGCCCGGCACGATGGAGACGACCGTCGTGATGCGCGCGGTGTCGTGCGGAACCGAAGTCCATATCGAACAGGCCAACCTGCCCGAAGCGATTCCGCTCGAGGGTTGCTACCTCGGCTGGCAGGACTCGCTCGCGCAACTCGCCGCGCTGGTCCAGGCCGAGATCCCCGAAGGCTGACGACGCCCGCAGGTGGGTCGCAGCCGCGCAGCGGCGAGACCCGCCGGCGCGACGCTTCGATGGATTCCGCGCTGGTGGGTCTCGCGCGGGCAGGCCTTGCGAAAACCGATCGCTTCGGCGCGCTGCGACCCACCCTACGCAATCGAGTGGTTCCGGCCTCCGGATGAGTCGCAGGCCTTGGGGGCATCGGAGGCCGTAGGGTGGGTCGCAGCCGCGCAGCGGCGAGACCCGCCGGCGCGCCGCTTCGATGGATTCCGCGCTGGTGGGTCTCGCGCGGGCAGGCCTTGCGAAAACC
>DAIOWG010000118.1:6374-8674 GCA_036758645.1 Dokdonella sp.
CGCGGGCAGGCCTTGCGAAAACCGATCGCTTCGGCGCGCTGCGACCCACCCTACGGCGCGTGGCGTGCTCCGGCCCACAATGCCGCGATGTCCGGCACGCGCGCGAATTCGTGTGTCGCGCTGTTGCGAAGCAGCTCGGGCGCGCCGTAGCCCCAGCCGACCGCGCCGAATGCGACGCCTTCGGCATTCGCGGCTTCGCCGTCGCTGTCCTGGTCGCCGATGTAGATCGCGTCCGTCGGTGCGACGCCGGCCCGGCGCAGCATCGAGCGGATGCGCGGGCGCTTGCCGAGGATCGACATGCCGCATTCGACATGCGCGAAGCGCGCGAACGCATCGCCGCCCATCACGCGTTCGACATTGTCGCGCGCGTTCGACGTCAGCAGGCCGAGCACGATGCCGCGTTGCGCAAGGTCGCCGAGCATCGTCTCGATGCCTTCGAACAGCGTGATGCCGCTCGCATCGCGCATCATCGCGCGGAAGTCGCGCGCGACGAGCGGCAGTTTCCACGCGGGCAGGCGGCTGCGCGCAAGGATCTGCGCCACGCTGCTCCGCCGCAGCGACTCGATCTCGGCCATCTCGACGCGTGCGAAACCGTGCCGGTCCGCGAGCACCCGCTGCGCGTGCATGAAGAACGGGAAGCTGTCGGCGAGCGTCCCGTCGAAGTCGAAGATCGCGAACCGGTAGCTCATTGCGCGTGACCGTGACCAGGGGGCGCGATCGTAACGCACGCGTCCTCTGCGACTCGCGTCGTCTTGCGCCCTCGTGGGAGGGGCTTCAGCCCCGAGCTCCCCGCGAAAAGCCCGGCACCGGGGCCCCCGTGCCGAGCGCAGCGCTCGCGGGCCGCGCAGTCGAAGCGCGCGCGGGTCGCGATTGCGACGCGGCCGGTCCTTCGACGCCGGCCCTCGGCCTGCGCTCGGGGCGAACGGCGGATGGGCGATCCCCGCACGCGCGACGATCCCGCAACCGGCAACGGCTTCGAGCACGATCGAACACGCGCCGCGCCGGCGCACGGCGGCGCCGCGCGACCCGTGCGGGCGATCATCCCGGCGAGGGGATGCAGCAGTCCGTCGCGCGCGACGCCACGGCGAGGGCGCGTGGGCTAGCATGCGCGTTTGCCGCCATCATCCGCGAGGATCGCGTGTCGCCGATCATATCCGTACGCCAGCTCGACAAGACCTACCGCTCGGGTTTCCGCGCACTGCGCAACATCGACCTCGAGATCCGCCGCGGCGAGATCTTCGCGCTGCTCGGCCCGAACGGGGCGGGCAAGACCACGCTGATCAGCATCATCTGCGGCATCGTCAACGCGAGCGCCGGCAGCGTCGAGGTCGATGGCCACGACATCGCGCGCGACTACCGCAAGGCGCGCTCGCTGATCGGCCTGGTGCCGCAGGAATTGTCGACCGACGCGTTCGAGACCGTGTGGGCGACGCTGCGCTTCAGCCGCGGCCTGTTCGGCAAGCCGCCCGATCCCGCGCACCTCGAGCGCGTGTTGCGCGATCTTTCGCTGTGGGACAAGAAGGACAGCAAGATCATGGCGCTGTCGGGGGGCATGAAGCGGCGCGTGCTGATCGCGAAGGCGCTCGCGCACGAGCCGCGCGTGCTGTTCCTCGACGAACCGACCGCGGGCGTCGACGTCGAGCTGCGCCACGACATGTGGCGCATGGTGCGTCGCCTGCGCGACGGTGGCGCGACGATCATCCTGACCACGCATTACATCGAGGAAGCCGAAGAAATGGCCGACCGCATCGGCGTGATCGACAAGGGTGAACTGGTGGTGGTCGAGGACAAGCACGTGCTGATGCGCAAGCTCGGGCGCAAGCAGCTCACGCTGACGCTGCAGGCGCCGCTCTCCGATGTCCCGGCGGCCCTGGAGGACCTGCCGCTCGAACTCATCCAGGGCGGCCACTCGCTGGTCTACACGTTCGACGCGCAGGCGCAGGAGACCGGCATCGCGGCGCTGCTGCGCCGGCTCGGCGAGCTCGGCATCGAGTATCGCGACCTCAACACCAGCGAAAGCTCGCTCGAGGAGATCTTCGTCGGCCTCGTGCACGGCGGGCGCCGCGAGGTGGCCGCATGAACCTGCATGCGATCCGCGCGATCTACCGCTTCGAGATGGCGCGCACGTTCCGCACCATCACCCAGTCGATCGCCTCGCCGGTGCTGTCGACCTCGCTGTATTTCGTCGTGTTCGGCGCCGCCATCGGCTCGCGCATGGGGCAGATCGACGGCATCAGCTACGGGGCCTTCATCATCCCCGGCCTGATCATGCTGTCGCTGCTCAACGAGAGCATCTCCAA
>DAIOWG010000119.1:0-8590 GCA_036758645.1 Dokdonella sp.
CTCGCGCGGCGCGCGAGGGCCAGCGCCTGCGGCGCTGTCCGCTCCGGCATCCTGCCTCCGCAGTGAACCCGGCGCGCTGCGCGCGCGCTGGGCTTCGCAACCCAACCGCCTCCACCAACCCACAAAAAAGGCCACCGCTAGGGTGGCCTTTTTTGTGGGATGGTGGAGGCGGCGGGAATTGAACCCGCGTCCGAAGGCGCTCCGCGCCCGGCGCTACATGCTTAGCTCACCGTTTGATCTCGTCCCGCGGCAACACGGTGTGCGAAGCGCACCGCAGGACCAGCCTCTTGGGTTTTGGCTCTTGCCGAAAGGCGCCGGCTTCGAGCGATCCCGTGATAATGACCCTACATCCACGAGCACAGGCACAAGTGGGTTCGGGGCTAGGCCTTAAGCGGCCAGAGCGTAGACGTCGTCGTTCGCGTCTAGGTTTTTTGCCATCGGATTATCGAGGAAGATGACGCCCTCGGCATGCTCCAAGCTACTTCGCGTCCCCCGTCGAAACCGGATCGCCCCCGGGGAACGATGACATAGTGGTGGCGGGGGCGCGCGAATACAAGCCCCGGCGCGCGGCCGGGTTGCCAGCTGCTAGGATCGAAGGCTTTCCACGATCGACCGCACTCGCATGGGCAACATCGTCTGGCTCGCGTCCTACCCGAAATCGGGCAATACCTGGCTGCGCGCGTTCCTCGCGAACCTCGTCGCGAACCGGCCGGAGCCGGTGCCGCTCGAGGAGCTGCCGAGCTTTGCCGAAGACGAGGCGAATCCGGAGCTGTTCTCCGCGCTCGCGGGGCGTCCGAGCGCGGAGCTCGAGCTCGGCGAGATTGCCGCGCTGCGGCCCGAGGTGCACTCGGCGATCGCGCGGCGCGCGCAGGGGACGCGCTTCGTGAAGTCGCACAACATGGCCGGCAGCTTCGACGGGCATCCGTTGCACAACTGGCAGGTCAGCGCGGGCGCGGTCTACGTCGTGCGCAATCCGCTCGATGTGGCGATCAGCATGACGCACCATTTCGGCATCGGGCTCGACGAGGCGATCGAACGGCTCGGCGACCCGAATGTCGCGACCGGCAACGACGAGCTGTTCGTGAGCCAGGTGCTGGGATCGTGGTCGATGCACGTGAAGGGCTGGGCCGACATGGCGAACGAGCGCGTGCTCGTGCTGCGTTACGAGGACCTCGCCGAGAAGCCGCTCAAGGGGTTCACGAAGCTCGCGAAGCTCGTCGGGCTCGGGCAGGACCGAGCGCGCATCGAACGCGCGGTGCGGCACGCGGGGTTCCAGAGCCTTGCGTCGATGGAGAAGAAGCACGGCTTCGTCGAGGCGAGCGGGAAGGGCGCGCGTTTTTTCCGCAAGGGGCGCGTGAACGAGTGGCGCGAGGCGATGAGCCGCGAGCAGGTGCAGCGCGTGGTCGATGCGCATCGCGAGCAGATGAAGCGGTTCGCATACGTGCCGGCGGGGTACTAGCGGCGGCGCCTGGGGGACTGTAGGAGCCCACCCTGTGGGCGATCCGCGCAGGAAACCGGTTGGACGCGGGAATCCGGGTTGCCGCGATCGCGCACAGGGTGCGCTCCTGCGAAATCCGTGCAGGGAAGCGGTCGTGCGACGCGTCCGGATTGGCGCGATCGCGCACAGGGTGCGCTCCTGCACATCGGCCGAGGAAACCGGCAGGTCAGGCGGACTTGTTCTTCGCGCGCATCACGCGCTGCTTCTCGCGGTTCCAGTCGCGCTCCTTTTCGGTGTCGCGCTTGTCGTGTTCCTGCTTGCCGCGGGCGAGGCCGAGGTCGAGCTTGGCGCGGTTGTTCTTCCAGTACATCGAGAGCGGGATCAGGGTGTAGCCCTTGCGTTCGATCGCACCGATCAGCTTGTCGATCTCTTCGCGGTGCAGCAGCAGCTTGCGCGTGCGGCGGTCGTCGGCGACGACGTGGGTCGAGGCCGAGATCAGCGGGATGATCGAGGCGCCGAACAGCCAGATCTCGCCGCCCTTGACGATCGCGTACGCGTCGCCGAGGTTCGCGCGCCCCGCGCGCAGGCTCTTGACCTCCCAGCCCTGGAGCGCAATGCCGGCCTCGTAGTGCTCGTCGATGTGGTACTCGTGGCGCGCGCGCTTGTTCTGCGCGATCGTCGAGCTGCCGGGCTTGCTGGTGGATTTCTGTTTGGTCATCGGGTTGCTATTGTTCGGGGATGATCCAGATCCGCCGCCAGGCCATCGTGCGCCAGACGCCAGAACGCATGTTCGATCTGGTCAATGATGTCGAAGCATACCCGAGGCGATTCGCATGGTGCGCCGGCGCCGCGGTGCTCGCGCGCGAAGGCGAGCATGCCCTGACCGCACGGCTCGACCTGCGCTTCGCGGGCATGACCCAGGCGTTCACGACCCACAACACGTTCGACCGCCCGCACCGGTTGTCGATGCGGCTCGTGGACGGGCCACTGCGTGCGCTCGATGGCGAATGGAGCTTCGTGCCGCTCGGCGACGACGGCTGCCGCATCGCGCTCGCGCTCGACTTCGACTACTCGGGGCGGCTGGCGGGGGCGGCGCTGCGGCTCGGCTTCCAGGGACTCGCGAACCGCATGGTCGACGACTTCTGCGCAGCCGCGATGCGCGAACGTGCCTGACACGGACATGATCGAGGTCGAACTCGCCTACGCCGAGGCCGATCGGCAGTACCTGCGTCGGTTCAGGTTGCCGCCCGGCTCTCGCGTCGCGGATGCGATCCGCGCGTCAGGCATCGAATCCGTGCTCGGGATCGACGTCACGTGCCTCGATGCGGGCATCTGGTCGAAACCGGTGCCGCGCGATGCGCCTCTGCGCGAGGGCGATCGCGTCGAACTCTACCGACCGCTCAAGGCCGATCCGAAGGAAGCGCGGCGCCGTCGCGCGGAGCGCAACGCGGCGCGGCGTCAGCCCTGATCCTTCTCGCGGCGCCGCTTGCGACGCTCCTCGGCAGCCGCCTTGTCGTCGTACTGGCGCTTGTACTTGCGTGCGTCCTTGATGAGCTGGTCGGGATCCTCGGGGAAATAGTCACCGTCGATGCGCGCGAGCAGGTCGTTCTCGAAATACAGCGTGAGGTCCTTCGTCTCCATCTTGTTGCGCCCGCGCCGGATCGTCGAGACGTAGTCCCAGCGATCCTGGTTGAACGGGCTGATCACCGCCGGCGATCCCATCACGAGCAGCACCTGGCGCTTGCTCATGCCGGGCTGCAGCGACTCGACCGTGGCCTTGTCGAACAGGTTGCCCTGTTGCGTGTCGACCTTGTAGATCACGCCGCAGCCGGCGAGCGGAAGGAAGGCGAGTAGGGCGAGCCAGCGAAGGCGCATGCGGAGTCGGTCCAGCGGGTCGGAAAGCACCGGATGATACACTAGAGGCCTGACGCGCAAGGGGCGGGCGAGGATCGGGGCCAGGAGCATGAACGTGGAATCGACCGAACTCAGGAAGGCCGGCCTCAAGGTCACCCATCCGCGCATGCGCATCCTCGAGATCCTCGACCGGCATGACGGCAGGCACCTGTCCGCCGAGGACATCTACCGCCAGTTGCTCGAACACGAGGACGACATCGGCCTCGCGACCGTCTACCGCGTGCTGACCCAGTTCGAAGCGGTCGGCATCGTGCTCAAGCACAACTTCGAGGGCGGCCAGGCCGTCTACGAACTCGACCGCGGCAAGCACCACGACCACATGGTCGACGTCGAGTCGGGCAAGGTCATCGAGTTCACGAGCGAAGAGATCGAGCGCCTCCAGCATGAAATCGCGGCGCGCCACGGCTACGTGATCGAGGACCACAGCCTCGTGTTGTACGTGCGCAGGAAGAAAGGGCTGAGGGCTGAGGGCTGAGAGCTGAGGGCAGCGGCACTTCAAATCCAGCCTTTCCCCTCACTGCATCGGGACCGAGCTTGCCCGCAACACGCAAGCGCGGCGAGCACCTGGACACAGCCCTCAGCCTTCAGCTCCCGGCCCTCAGCCGTCAGCCCTCAGCCCTGCTTCCCCAACATCTGCCTCGCATGCGCGAGCGTCTCGCGCGTGATCTCGATGCCGCCGAGCATGCGCGCCACCTCTTCCTGACGGGATTTGCCCGCAAGCGCATGGATGCGGGTGGTGGTGGCGTCGCCATCGCTGGACTTGGCCACGCGCAGGTGCGCGTGACCCTGTGCCGCGACCTGCGCCAGATGGGTCACGCAGAGCACCTGGCAGCGTGATCCGAGGGCGCGCAGCTTCTGGCCGACCACTTCGGCGACCGCGCCGCCGATGCCGGAATCCACCTCGTCGAACACCATCGTTCCGACCGCGTCGCTGCCGAGCGCGGCGACTTCGATCGCGAGGCTGATGCGCGACAGTTCGCCGCCCGAGGCGACCTTGCGCAGCGCGCGTGGCGGCTGTCCCGGGTTCGCGCTGACCAGGAACTCGACTGCTTCGGTGCCCTGCGCCGCGGGCGCGTTACCGCGCAGGTCCTCGAATTCGACCTCGAACCGTCCGCCCTGCATGCCGAGTTCGGCCATCAGCGCAGTCACCGCGATGCCGAGCGCAGCGGCGGTCGCGGTGCGGCGAGCGCCGAGCTTGCGCGCGGCCTCGTTCCACGCCCGCGCTTCGCGCTGCTGCTTCTCGCGCAAGGTCGCGATGCTCGCGCCCGCGCCGCGCAATTGTTCGAGCTCCTCGCGCAGGCTGTCCGCGTGCGGCTGGAGTTCGGGCATGCGCACGCGGTGCTTGCGCGCGAGTTCATGCAGGCGCCCGAGCCGGTCTTCGGTCTCGGCGAGCGCGTCCGGGTCGAGGTCGAGCGCGCTCTGGTAGCGCGCGAGCGCATCGCCGGCGTCGGCGAGCTGGATCTGCGCCGCGTCGACGAGTTCGCCGACCGGCGCGAGCCGCGAATCGAGTGCGACGAGGCGCGCGATCTCCGATTGCGCACGCGCGAGCCCGCGCAGCAGTGCGAATTCGTTGTCGCCGTCGAGGCGGTCGGCGAGAGCCGCGCAGCCCTGCAGCAGCTGCCCGCAGTTGGCGAGGCGGCGGTGGCGCTCCTCGAGTGCCTCCAGATCGTCGGGCGAGAGCGCGTGGGCGTCCAGTTCCTCGAGCTGGTGCGCGAGCCATTCGATGCGCTCGGCATGGTCCGCGCCGCGGCCGAGTTCGGCGATGCGCGTGGTGGCCTCGCGCCATGCGCGTGCGCTTCGCGCCACGGCGGCGAGCTCGTCGCCGTGGGCGCCGAACGCATCGAGCAGGACCAGTTGCTGGCCGCGATCGAGCAACGCCTGGTGCTCGTGCTGGCCGTGGATCTCGAGCAGTTGGGCGGCCAGCGTGCGCAGCTGGCCGGCCGCCACCGGGCGTCCATTGATCCACGCGCGCGAGCTGCCTTCGCTGCGGATCACGCGACGAAGCTGGCAGGCGCCGTCCTCGTCGAGGTCTTCCTCGATCAGCCAGTCGCGCAGGTCGGCACGCGTGGAGAGGTCGAACGAGGCCGCGAGCTCGGCGCGTTCGCAGCCGTGGCGAACCATCGTCGCATCGGCGCGGCCACCGGCCAGAAGCATCAACGCGTCGACCAGCAGCGATTTGCCCGCGCCGGTTTCACCGGTGACGACGGTCATGCCGGGCCCGAACGCGACTTCGGCTTCGCCGACGATCGCGAAATCCTTGACGTAGAGACTTTCGAGCATGCCGGTGCGCGGCCCGTGTTCGCGGGAGCGGCATGATAGCCAGATGGCCGGGGCTTGGGGATCGGTGAACGGCGATCGGCCTCGTACGATCGAGGCGCATCGCCGCCAGCGTTGTTCGTCCCCTGCGGTCAACCGGAAGGCGCCGGCCGGCCTGCGGCCGTCCAGCCTGCAGGGACATGGCGAAGCGCGGCCGCTTTCGTAGGCTGGACGCGCGCAGCGCGGCCGGCGCTCTTGGCGCGCGCGATGAAGCGAAAGGCGCCGGCCGGCCTGCGGCCGTCCAGCCTACAGGAGACGACGAACCGCGTGCCGCTTTCGTAGGCTGGACGCGCGCAGCGCGGCCGGCGCTCTTGACGCCCGCTATAAAGCGAAAGGCGCCGGCCGACCTGCGGCCGTCCAGCCTACAGGGACATGACGACGCGCGACCCGGCGCCCTTCGCGCGAATCCCGGTACGCGTTGAAACCCGCCGCGCGAACCCTATTGAAGTGGTGGGTGCCGCTTGCTAGCGTGCGGCGTGATGGCGCGCCCCGCGCCACTCCGAAGAGCCGATGAACGCCTCGTTCCAGCCACCCCTCGATGCGCGCGCGCGGCAGCTGCTGCGGACCCTGATCTCGCGCTACATCGCCGAGGGGCAGCCGGTCGGTTCGCGCACGCTCGCGAAGGCGTCCGGGCTCGACGTGAGTCCCGCGACGATCCGCAACATCATGTCCGACCTCGAGGAGATCGGGCTGGTGTCCGCGCCGCACACCTCGGCCGGTCGCATTCCGACCTCGCAGGGCTATCGCGTGTTCGTCGACAGCCTGCTGGAGATGCGCCCGCTCGGCGAGCCCGAGGTGGACCAGTTGCGGCGCGAACTCCCGACCGATGTCGCCACGCCGGACCTGCTCGGCAGTGCCAGTTCGCTGCTGTCGGAGATGACGCATTTCGTCGGTGTCGTCAGCGTGCCGAGGCGCGAGGAGTTTCCGTTCCGCCACATCGACTTCGTGCCGCTCGACGGCGCGCGCGTGCTCGTGATCCTCGTGTTCACCGACGGCCAGGTCCAGAACCGCGTGATCACCGCGCAGCGACCGTACACGTCGAGCGAGCTCGAGCAGGTCGCGAATTTCCTGAACTCCAGTTACGCCGGCCTGCGCATCGACGAAATCCGCCGGCGCCTGTTGCGCGAGATGCAGGACGAGGGCAAGCGCCTCAATGCGCTGCTCGCCGCCGCGATGGAAGTCGCGCAGCATGCGTTCCAGGACAGCGCGGGCAACGACATGCTGGTGTCGGGCCAGACCAACCTGATGGGACGCCAGGACGGCTCCGATGTCGACCGCCTGCGCGAGCTGTTCGAGGCGTTCCACCGCAAGCGCGACCTGCTGCAGTTGCTCGAGCGCTGCTCGCGCGCGCAGGGCGTGCGCCTGTTCATCGGCGAGGAATCGGGCTTCACCGCGCTGGACGGCTACAGCCTCGTCACTGCCCCGTATGGCGTCGGCACGCGCGTGCTCGGCGTGCTCGGGGTGATCGGCCCGACGCGGATGGCCTACGAGAAGGTCATTCCGGTGGTGCAGGCGACCGCGCAGATCATTTCGGGCGCCTTGAAGCGGGGGCAGGCGCCCTCATAGAGCCTGCATGGCGGAGTTCCGGCCACGCGTCGACCCGGGGAGGGGCGCGCGCAGGCCGATGGCACGTTCGATCCCCGATCCGCCCACGTGGTGGACGGTCGGCTATTGATGGATGGAGAGGCAAATGGAAAACACTGATCCGAGGCCTTCGGACGCAATGGGCGCCAACCCGGCGCCGCCGGACGAGCAGGTCGACGAACTCGAGAACCTGTCGCGCCAGCTCGGCGAAGCCGAGGCGAAGCTCGCCGAGATGCGCGAGACCGTGCTGCGCGAGCGCGCCGAACTCGACAACCAGCGCAAGCGCCTGCAGCGCGACCTCGAGCAGGCACGCCGCTTCGCCAACGAGAAGCTGCTCGGCGACCTGCTGCCGGTGGTCGACAACCTCGAGCGCGGCCTCGCGGCCGAGGGCAGCGACATCGGCGCGTTGCGCGACGGCATCGGCCTGACCCTGCGCGAGTTCATCCGCGTGATCGGCGCCAACGGGCTGAAGGCGGTCGGCAACGTCGGCGAGGCGTTCGATCCCGAGCAGCACCAGGCGATGGCGATGGTCGAGGCGGCCGGCGAACCCGCCGGGCGCATCGTATCGGTCATGCAGAAGGGCTACGTGCTCAACGACCGCTTGCTGCGGCCGGCGCTGGTGAGCGTTTCGAAATAGCGATCCGGTGGCCGCCGGCGCTTGAATCGAACGCGGCGGACCCCAGATTTCGCGTCATTCGCGGCCTGCGTGCCGCATCGAATTCGAGAGCGGGAGAGTACAGAAATGGGCAAGATCATCGGCATCGACCTCGGCACGACGAACTCGTGCGTGGCGGTCATGGAGGGCAACACCGCGCGTGTCATCGAGAACGCCGAAGGCGACCGCACGACGCCGTCGGTGGTTGCGTTCAAGGACAACGAAGTGGTGGTCGGTGCAACCGCGAAGCGCCAGGCGGTCACCAATGCGAAGAACACGTTCTACGCGGTGAAGCGCCTGATCGGCCGCAAGTTCACCGACGCCGAAGTGCAGAAGGACATCAACATGGTGCCCTATCGCATCGTCGCGCACGACAATGGCGATGCGTGGACCGAGACCGCCGACGGCAAGAAGATGCCGCCGCAGGAAATCTCGGCCAAGATCCTCATGAAGATGAAGAAGACGGCCGAGGATTACCTCGGCGAGCCGGTGACCGAGGCGGTCATCACGGTTCCCGCCTACTTCAACGACAGCCAGCGCCAGGCGACCAAGGACGCCGGCCGCATCGCGGGCCTCGAGGTCAAGCGCATCATCAACGAGCCGACCGCGGCCGCGCTGGCGTACGGGCTCGACAAGAAGGGCGGCGACCGCAAGATCGCGGTGTACGACCTCGGCGGCGGCAC
>DAIOWG010000120.1:0-8562 GCA_036758645.1 Dokdonella sp.
GGCGCGCGGGCGGCGCGCGCAGAGCAGACCGTCCGGCAGTTCCAGCTCAGCTTCGATCTCGGCGATGATTTCCTTCATAACGGCGATCACGCGCTTGTCCGCGTTGTCGGGTGCGCGCGGGATCGGCAGGAACGCGAGTTCCTCGGGCGCGAGCGGCGCGTTCAGCACCGCGAGCAGCTCGGCGCGCTGGGCGTGGCGCAGCGCGCGCAGGCCGCGCGTACGTTCGGCGAGGTCGTCGGCATCGCGCGGCGGGCGTGCGGCGAGATCGAGCATGCGCGGGTCGTCGAGCAGCCACGGCCGCGGGCGATCGGTTTCGCGCGCCGTCGCGTCGCGCCAGCGCAGGATCCGGCGCAGCAGCGCCTGCCGCTCGCGCGGCCATTCGGCGGCGCCGCGGTAGCCGAGCTGCGGTTCGGCATCCGGCTCGCGGTTGCGCGCGCGCTCGAGCATGCGCGCGCAATCCTCCACCAGCCACGCTGCATACCCGCGCGTGCCGACGCGTGCGGAGAGTTCGGCGTGCAAGGTCGGCAGGTGCACGACGTCCTGGGCCGCATATTCGACCTGGTCGGCGCTGAGTGGCCGGCGCAGCCAGTCCGAGCGCGTCTCGCCCTTGGGCAGGTCGATGCCGGTGATCTGGTTCACGAGTTTCTGGTAGCCGATGCCCGCGCCGAGGCCCGCGAACGCGGCCGCGACCTGGGTGTCGAACAGGTTCGCGAGCTGGCACGACCAGGTCGCGAGTGCTTCGAGGTCCTCGCTCGCGCTGTGCATCACGATCGTGCGCGCGGGATCGGCCAGTACCTCGGCCAGCGGCGCGGGGCCGAGACCGGTGGTCGGATCGACGAGCGCGATGCGACCCGCGTTCTCGATCTGCACCAGCGCGAGCCGCGGCAGGAAGGTGTCGATGCGCATGAACTCGGTGTCGAGTCCGAGCGTGGCAGGTGCATCGCGCAGCAGTTCGCTCAGTGCGTCGTCGCGTTCGATCCAGAGGGGCAAGCGCAGGTCCTCGTCCTTGATGGGGCGGGCAGGGCGTTGCGATGAGGCTTCACCGCGCGGCGCCGAGCGTCGATAATCACCGCACGATGCCCGCTCCTGAAGTCGCACGCAAGCAGCACCGTCTGGGTGGCGCAGCCGGCATTGCCCTGCTCGCGTTCGCCTTGCTGTACCGGTTTTTCCCCGGCGCGCTGCACATCGAGCCGCAGGAGGAGCAGGTCGCGAGCAGCCAGGCCAGCCGTGGATCGGCAACCGCGCCGTGGTCAGTCTTGCGCAGCGACGACGCCGCGCCGGTCGAAGAGGTCGGTCCGCCCGCGCCGGCCGGCACTGCGCTCTCCGATGCGATCCGCATGGGTCCGCCGGTGCCGACCACCAAGGTCGTGGCCGAACTGCTGCAGCGCGCGCGCGCGGCCGAGGAACGGGGCGACCTGCACGAACCCGCCGGTGCGAACGCGATCGCGCTCTACCGCGACGTACTCGAAGCCGCGCCGAACAACCGCGACGCCGAGGACGGGCTCGAACGCATCGGCGGCGCGCTGCGCGACTGGACCATCGCCGCGGTCGAGCGCGGCGACGAAGCCTCGGCCGCGCGTTTCCTGCGCATCTACGCCGAACTGCCGCACTCCGACCAGGAACTGGCGACCGTGCGCGAGCGTGTGAAGACGCTGGGGACCGTGATGCCGATGTTGACGCGCGCAGCCGAGCTGATGCGCCAGGGCCGGCGGACCGAGCCCGCGGATGCGAGCGCGCTCTCGGTCTATCGCGAGGTGCTCGCGCTCGACCCGGGCAACCGTCTCGCCGATGCGGGGCTTGCCGAGATCGAGAGCGTGTTCCTCGATCGAGCGCTCGCGGAGGCGGCACGCGACGATTTCGCGGGGGCGGACGCGACGCTCGCGCTCGCCTCGTCGATCCGGCCCGGCTCGCCCGCGCTGCTCGACACGCGTGCTCGCGTCGAGGGCATCCGCCGGCAGCGCGCCGAGAGCGTGCTCGTGCAGGCGCGCTCGGCTCTCGATTCGGGCGACGCGGACCTTGCCGAGCAGCTCGCACAGAAGGCGCAGGCGATCAGTGCCGATCTCGCCGGGCTCGACGAATTCAACCTGCGCCTGCGCAACGCGCGCCTCTACGCGAGCCTGTCGCCGGGGCAGGTGATCCGCGACCGCTTCCTCGACCTTGCGGGCGAGGCACCCGCGGTGGTCGTGATCCCGACGGGCTCGTTCGTCATGGGCTCGCCTGCCGACGAGGAGGGACACCTCGACAACGAGGAACCGCAGCGTCGCGTGCAGATCGACGTCGGTTTCGCACTCGGCCAGGCCGAGGTCACGGTCGGGCAGTTCAGGCAGTTCGTCGCCGCGTCGAAGTACGTGACCGACGCCGAGCGCCTTGGCGGCAGCGCGGTCTACGAGGAAAGCTCCGGACGCATCGCCGAGCGGCGCGGCATGACCTGGCGCAACGACTATGCGGGCGAACGCGCGCGCGACGACCTGCCGGTCGTCAATGTCTCGTGGAACGACGCGAAAGCCTACCTCGCGTGGCTGTCGACGCGCACCGGCAAGCAGTACCGGCTGCCGAGCGAAGCGGAGTTCGAATACGCGCTGCGCGCAGGCGCGACCACGCGCTACCCGTGGGGCGACGGCGATCCGGTCGCGGTGGTCGGCAATTTCACCGGCGACGGCGACCGCTCGCCGACGCGGCGCAGCTGGAGCAGTGCTTTCGCGCGCTACAACGACGGCCACTGGGGCCCGGCCACGGTGCGCAGCTTCCCGGCCGGGCGTTTCGGCGTGTTCGACATGGTCGGCAACGTCTCCGAATGGGTCGAGGATTGCTGGCACGACAACTACCTGCGCGCGCCGCGCGACAGCTCGGCGTGGGTGAACCCCGGTTGCGAACGGCACGTCGTGCGTGGGGGCTCCTGGGGCAGCGATCCGGCCCAGGTGCGCTCGGCCTTCCGCATCGCCGCGCGCGGCGACACGCGCAGCGCGCGCGTCGGATTCCGCGTCGCGCGCGACCTCGCAAGCGGTCCCTGAGCGACGCCGCTCGCGGCGACCTTGTCAGGTCGGGAACGGGCCCGTATCATGCGCGGCCCGATTCGGCCGACCTCGACAGTCGCCCGGATCCGCGGCCGGGTCGCCACGCCCGATGCCGACGAGCACACGGAGAGGTGGCAGAGTGGTCGAATGCGCCGGATTCGAAATCCGGTTTACGGTTATGCCGTAACGTGGGTTCGAATCCCACCCTCTCCGCCAGATACGAAAAAGCGCCCCGCAAGGGGCGTTTTTCGTATCTGGCGGAGAGGGTAGGTGGAGAACCGGCGGCTTCGCAGAAGACGCCGGTTCGACGCGTCCGCCGGGAGCGGACGCGGACGGCCGCAGGCCGGCCCCGGAGCGCGCAGCGCGCAGGGGTGAGGCTCATGGATGAGCCGAACCATCCCACCCTCGTTCCTGGAAACGAAAAAGCGCCCCGCGTCCTTCCACAGGGCCTGGTGCGCGACCGCTACACTTCGCACAACGCCATGACTACCGGAAACGCCTCGATGAACACGATTGCCGTCCCCGTCTCGTTCGGCGAACTGATCGACAAGATCACGATCCTCGAGATCAAGGCCGAGCGCATCGGCGATGCGGCGAAGGTCGCGAACGTGCGCACCGAGCTCGAGATGCTGAACGCGACCTGGGGTGCGCACGCGGCGTCCGCGACCGACATCGCCGATGCACGCGCGCGGTTGCGCGCGGTCAACGAGGCGCTCTGGGACATCGAGGACCGCATCCGGGTCAAGGAAAAGGCGAGGGCATTCGACGCGGAGTTCATCGAGCTCGCGCGATCGGTCTACGTGCGCAACGACGAGCGCGCGGCAGTCAAGCGCGAGATCAACGCGGCGCTCGGCTCGACGCTGGTCGAAGAGAAGTCGTACGAGGATTACAGGTAAGGCGTACCCGCGCGCATGCGGTGGTCAACACCCCGCAGGGGCGTCGCAGGCGGTAGCGAAGGAGCCGGGAAACCGATCGTGCGTCGGCATTCGCGCTCCCGCGATCGCGCACAGGGTTCGATCCTACGAAGAGCGGGTCGAACGAAGGCGCGTGCCGGCGGTTGTGCGCGCGTCGGCGAATGAATCGAGGCGTTCGAGCACGTCGTCGACTTCGATCAGGTCCATGACGCCGGGATACTCCAGCTTGGTTCCCCAGGCCAGCGTTTCGGCGGGCTTGCGCCGGAACTTGCGCGCGGCCGCGTCGTAGCGGTCGACGCACCATTGGCGGTCGGAGTAGGGACCCGAACGCTCGGGGTTGCTCGCCGCGTGCAGGCCGAGCACCGGCGTACCGACCGCGTTCGCCATGTGCATCGGTCCGGAATCGGGACACAGCACGAGGTCCGCGCGCTGCAGCAGCGCGAGCAACTGCTTGAGCGTGTCCTTGCCGACGAGGTCGAGCGGGCGTGCCTGCATGCGCGTGAGGATGGTGTCCGCGAACTCGCGCTCGAATGCGCTCGGTCCGCCGCAGAGCACGACGCGCCAGCCGAGCGTCAGCGCGGCGTGGTCCATCACGGTCGCGTAGCGCTCGGCGCGCCAGTTGCGCAGGCGATGGCTCGACACCGGGCTCACGAGCAGGATCGGAGCGCCGTCGGGCAGGTGCTGCGCCGCGAACGCCTGCGCGGACTCGGGGATCGGCAGGTCCCAGCGCACGCGTGTCTGCGCGAGGCCGAGCGGCTCGAGGAAGCTCGCCATCGCATCGAGCACGTGCTCGCCCTTGCGCGAAGGGATGCGGCAGTTGATGAAGAAGCCGTGCAGGTCCTTCGAGCGCGCGCGGTCGTAACCGATGCGCAGCGGTGCCTTGACGCTGAGGCTCAGGATGTTCGAACGCAGTGCGACCTGCATGTGCAGCAGCGCGTCGAAGCGGCGCCCGGCCAGCTGCTCGCGCACCGCGCGAAAGCCCGCGCGTCCTGCGTGCTTGTCGAACACGATGAACTCGACGCCGGGCAGGTCGCCGACCAGCTTGTGCTCGAGCTTGCCGATGATCCAGGTCAGCTGCGTGCGCGGCCATTGCTCCTGCAACGTGCGCAGCATCGGCACCACGTGGGTGACATCGCCGATCGCCGAGGTGCGCATCAGGCAGAGCGAAGCCGGCGCCGCGTCGGGCTGTGCAGCTTGATCCATGGCGTGCTTGGTACCATTCACGGGAGGAAGGCGCGCGTCCGGCGCGCCGCGGGCGGCCAACTTGGCAGACGCATGATCGAGGCGCAAGTTCAATCCACCGCGGGCGGCGCGATCCTGCGCGATGCGGATGTCGCCGCGATGGCGGGTGTGGACTGGTTCGAGCCGGCGCGCTGGCCGCACGCGGCCGGCGCGGACGCCAGCGGTCGCGGAGGCGTTCCGTTCATCGTGCTGCCGGTCGGCACCTGCGCGCTGCGCCACTACCGGCGCGGCGGCCTCGTCGCGCGCCTCGTCGCGGACCGCTACCTGTGGACCGGCGCCGAGCGCACGCGCGCATTCCGCGAGTTCCGCCTGCTCGCGCGCCTGGCCGATGCGGGCTTGCCGGTCCCGCAGCCGATCGCCGCGCGTTACCTGCGCAGCGGGCTCGCCTATCGCGCGGACCTGCTGACGCGCCGCATCGAAGGCGCGCGCACGCTCGCGCGCGCGCTCGCCGATCATGGCGCCGACGAGGCGCTCGCCGCGCGCATCGGCGAAACGATCGCGTGCTTCCACGTCGCGGGCGCCTGGCACGCGGACCTCAACGCATCCAACATCATGGTCGATGGCGCCGCGAAGGTCTGGCTCATCGACTTCGATCGAGGCCGCCTGCGGCCGCCGCGGGCGGACTGGCAGCAGGCCAATCTCGCGCGCCTGCGACGTTCGCTCGCGAAGCTGGGCCTCGATCGCACGGGTGCCTTCGAGCAGGGATTCTGGCGGCCTTTGCTGCATGCGCATCGCGCACACCTCGCGGCTTCCACCGAAGGCGGAGCCGCCGCATGAACCTTGCGCTGCGTTTCCTCGGCGTCGGCAGCGCGCAGGCACCCGAGCTCGGCTCGGCCTGCGGCGTGCTCGAGCGCGCGGGCGAACCCGTATTGATGATCGACTGCGGTCCCGAAGCGTTGCAGGGCTACCTGCAGCACTACGGCGCCCCGCCACGCGCGATCTACATCACGCATGCGCACATGGACCACGTCGGCGGGCTCGAGCGGCTGTTCTACAAGGTCTATTTCGACCCGGACCTGCGCGGCCGGGTGCGCCTGTTCGCGCACGCGGCGCTGGTGCCGTTGCTGCAGGCGCGCATCGCCGATTATCCCGAGGTGCTCGCAGAAGGCGGCGCCAACTTCTGGGATGCGTTCGCGCTGGTGCCGTGCTCGCGCGGCTTCTGGTGCAAGGGCTTGTGGTTCGACGTGTTCGGAACGCGCCACCACGCACCCGGCACCTCGTTCGGCGTAGCGCTCGCGGGCAGCTTCACCTGGACCGGCGACACGCGCCCGATTCCCGAGGTGCTCGCGAGCGTCGGCGCCGACGGCGGCCCGATCGCGCACGACTGCGCGCTGCATGGCAACCCCTCGCATGCGGGACTGGACGACCTCGAACGCGAGTATCCTGCCGACATGCTGGAGCGCCTGGTCCTGTACCACTATGCGAGCGAAGCCGACGCGGATGCGATGCGCGCGCGCGGCCGGCGCGTGGCACGCCGCGGCGAGGTGATCGGGCTCGCCGCGCCTTGCGCGCGTTCGATCGTCGAGGCGGACTGATGGGCGGCCCGATCCCGATCCGTCTCGATGGCGCCGCGCCCGTCGACCAGCGGGGCCGCGCCTTGCGCGACTTGCGCATCTCGGTGCTCGACCGCTGCAACTTCCGCTGTCCGTACTGCATGCCCGAGGAGCGCTATCCGCGCGACCACGAGTTCCTGAGCAAGCGCGAACGCCTGCGCTTCGAGGAGATCGAGCGCCTCGCGCGCGTGTTCGCGAGCCTCGGCGTGCACAAGCTGCGACTGACCGGCGGCGAGCCGCTGCTGCGGCGCGAGCTTCCCGAACTCGTGCGACGGCTCGCGGCGATCCCCGGCATCGACGATGTCGCGTTGACCACCAACGGCAGCTTGCTCGCCGCGCAGGCAGGTGCCTTGCGCGACGCCGGACTCTCGCGCATCACGCTGAGCCTGGACACGCTCGACCCGGACACGTTCCGATCGATGTCCGGCGGCCGCGGCGATGTCGCGACCGTGCTCGCCGCGATCGACGCGGCCGTGCACGCGGGCTTCCCGCCGATGAAGATCAACTGCGTGGTGATGCGCGGCAGGAACGATCACCAGGTGCTCGACCTGCTCGCGCATTTCCGCGGCAGCGGCCACATCGTGCGGTTCATCGAGTACATGGACGTCGGCACCTGCAACGACTGGCGCAGCACGCTGGTGGTGCCGGGCGCGGAACTGCGCGCGCGCATCGATGAGCGCTGGCCACTTCGCGCGCTCGCATCGAACTACGCGGGCGAGGTCGCGCGCCGTTATACGTTCGCGGATGGTGCGGGCGAGGTCGGCTTCATCGATTCGGTCACCGCGCCGTTCTGCGGCGACTGCACCCGCGCGCGATTGTCCGCCGACGGGCGCCTCTACACCTGCCTGTTCGCGGCGAGTGGCCACGACCTGCGCGGGCCGCTGCGTGCGGGCATCGACGATGTCGAACTCGCGCGCCTGATCGGCGCGGCCTGGGGCGCGCGCGACGACCGCCACAGCGAGCTGCGCGACCGCACCGCCGGCGCTGCGCGCGAGCACGTCGAAATGTATGCGATCGGTGGGTGAGGCGTGCGCATGGCCCGAACTCCGAGCACTCCACGCACGCGCGCGAAACCCCCCATGGGCACAAACCTCACGCATGTCGGCGCGGACGGCCGGCCGCGCATGGTCGACGTCGGCGCGAAGCCGGCGACGCGTCGCGAGGCCATCGCCGAAGTGCGCGTGCGCTTTCCCGCGGACGTCGCGGCGACGCTGCGCGCGCAGGACCTGCGATCGTCCAAGGGGCCCGTGCTCGACACCGCGATCGTCGCGGGCACGATGGCGGTCAAGCGCACGCACGAGCTGATCCCGTTCTGCCACCCGCTGCCGATCGAGCACTGCCGTTTCGAGATCGCGTTCGCGGGCGCGGACGCGGACGAACTCGTGATCCGCTGCAGCGTCGCGCTGACCCACAAGACCGGCGTCGAGATGGAAGCGCTGACCGGCGCGAGCATCGCCGCGCTGACGGTCTACGACATGTGCAAGGCGCTCTCGCACGAGATCGTCATCGACGGCCTGCACCTCGTCGGCAAGAGCGGCGGCAAGCGCGAGATCCGCAAGGGCAGGGTGGTCGAGTGAAGTACCGCTTGCTGTATTTCGCGAGCCTGGCCGATCGTGCAGGCACCTCTGCGGAGTCGCGCAGCAGCGCTGCGCGCACGCCACGCGAACTCTATCAAGAGGTGGCGGCCGTGCATGCATTCACGCTCGCGCCCGAGCGCCTGCGTGTCGCGGCCAACGGCGCGTTCGTCGGTTGGGATGATGCGCTCGCCGACGGCGACGAGGTGGTGTTCCTGCCGCCGGTGTCGGGAGGCTGACGCGGTGTCGCCCGCGCGCTTCGAAT
>DAIOWG010000121.1:0-2031 GCA_036758645.1 Dokdonella sp.
GGGCGTGTACTACGCGCATCTCTCGGACATGAACGCGATGCCAAGGCCCGAACTCGAGGTCATCGCGTACCACGAAGGGCTGCCCGGCCACCACATGCAGATCTCGATCGCGCAGGAGTTGACCGGGGTGCCGAAGTTCCGCACGCAGGCCGGCTTCACCGCGTACGCGGAAGGTTGGGGCCTGTACTCGGAGTGGCTCGCGAAGGAAATGCCGAATACCTACCAGGACCCGTATTCGGAGTTCGGTCGCCTGAGTTCGGAGATGTGGCGCGCGATCCGCCTGGTGGTCGACACCGGCATGCACGCGAAGGGCTGGACCGAGGAACAGGCCGTCGCGTACTTCGATGCGAACAGCGCGATTCCGATCGCCGCGATCCGTTCGGAAGTGCAGCGCTACCTGATCATGCCGGGGCAGGCCACGGCCTACAAGGTCGGCATGATCCGCATCCAGGAACTTCGCAGGAAGGCCGAACGCGAGTTGGGTGATCGCTTCGACATCAAGGGCTTCCATGATGCCGTGCTAGGCGGCGGCGCATTGCCGCTGACGCTGCTCGAGCGGCGCGTCGACGAATGGATCGCTCGCCGCAAGGTGGCGTGAATCGCGCGCGCCGAGGACAGCCTTCCCCCGTTCGCCGAGCGCAGGCCGCAAGCCGCAGTCCAATGGCCTCGCTCGGTCGAACGCCTGCTGCGCTTCGACCCGGCGGCCTGCGGGCGCTGCGCGCGGGGCCAGCCGTGGTTGGGTGGCCTGCGCTCGGCGTGTCGTGCGCGCACGTTCGGGAGCGGCGACCGGCGGATGCAGGTTTCATGGCGGACGGGTTGCGCGCAGATCGAGCTCGTGGTGGATCAGCGTGACGCACTGCGAGGCGAACAGCATCACGGGTCCGAGCGAGATTCGCTTCGCGCCGAGGCGCTCGAGGCTGTTGAACGACTTCTTCGGCATCGGGATGTGATCCGTCAGCAGGAAGCAGGGCGAGTCGCCGAACGCCTGCTCGCGCATCGGCGTGCCCTTGCGATCCATCATGTACAGGGCATGGTCCGCCGCGAGCTCCCGAACGAGCCGCTCGAATGCGATCGTGCGCACGCCGATGCCGGGTTCGACCGTGCGCGCCTCCTCCTTTCCCATGCCACGAGAGGCATCGAGCGCGTGCGCGATCTTCGCCAGCAGCGCGCGCTCGCCGAAGCCGCCGAGGTCGTGCATCGCGTCCGCCTCGAATCGGATCGCGCGCGAGTAGTCCTGCGTGCTTTCGAGCACGAGATGCATGACCACGCCCGGCCGATGCGACTGCGCGACGAAGACGGCGTTCATCAGCGTGTGCGCGAGGATCTCGACATGCGCATTGCCGCCGACCGCGGCGAGCAGCTTCGCGCTGTCGGTGGGCGCCGCGCGCGCGCGGAGTACGAAGGTTCGCATGGGTCCCTCGGTGCAGGCGATCGAGCGTACCCGATCGGCGGTCGTGGCCGCACGCGTTGGCTCGCGTGCAAGCGCGCGGACGCACGATCATGAGGATCCGGGGGACACCGCATGGGCGGTCCCGCACCCCGGGACAGGCCATTCGGCGCGGTCTCGTTCAGCGCTGCGCTGCGACACTCATGCGAAGGTCAGGAGCCGTCCGCATGATCGAATTCATCGAAGGCAACGACAATGTGTTCGCGGCACGCGTGGCGGGCCGCATCACCGGTGCGGACCTCGATCGATTGATGGACCGCCTCGAGCAGCATCTCGCCCGCGAAGGCCTGGTGCATGTGTTCGTCGAGACCCGGGCGATCGACGGACTCCAGATCGACGGCCTCGGTTCCCACATGGCGCGCGCGATGCCGCTGTTCGGCGCGCTGCGTCGCTTCGGGCGCGTCGCCGTCGTCGCCGACCAGTCCTGGATCCGGTTCGGGGCGCGGATCGAAAGCCTGTTGCTGCCATTCGTCAGTTACAGGACGTTCGAGCCCGGTCGCCGGGAGGAGGCGCTCGCATGGGTGCGGGGGGAGCGCGCCTGACGTTGCGCCGCTGCTCGTTCCACGCACCTTTCGCCGCTGGCG